>NZ_JAUF01000016.1:0-39106 GCF_000585455.1 Microbacterium sp. MRS-1 | reverse complement strand
ATCCTGCCCGGAGGTCTTCGCCTACCTCACCCGTTCACAACCTCCCGGGGAAGTACACCTAGCGTGAGGGGCATGGGAAAGCACGGGTGATGGCGCCGAAGATGACGCCGAAGCAGCGTCTCGTCCTCGTGATCGCCATCCTGGGATCCTTCGTCGCTTTTCTCGACGGCACGATCGTCAACGTCGCGCTGCCGGCCATCGCCCGCGACCTGGGCGGCGGCCTGTCCACGCAGCAGTGGACGGTCGACGCGTATCTGGTCACCCTCGGCGCGCTCATCCTCGTCGCGGGCGCCGTGAGCGATGCTTTCGGCCGCATCCTCGTGCTGCGCATCGGCCTCATCGGCTTCGGCATCGCCTCGGTCGCCGTCGCCCTGTCCCCCTCCCCCGAGCTGCTCGTCGCGGCGCGCGCGGTGCAGGGCGCGGCGGGGGCATTCCTCGTCCCGAGCTCGCTCGCCCTCATCACCGCCACGATGCACGAACCGCTGCGCTCCCGCGCGATCGGCATCTGGACGGCATCCACCACCGCGGCCATGATCGTGGGCCCCCTGGTGGGCGGACTGATCGTCGACAACTCCTCGTGGCGATGGGCGTTCGGGATCAACCTCCTTCCCATCGTCGTCGCCCTGTGGCTGCTCACCCGACTCAACCACCGCGACGAGCGCCGCGCCGGCGCCCACGTCGATGTGCTCGGGGCGATCATGTGCACCCTCGGCCTCGGCGCGGCCGTCTTCGCCCTCATCGAGCAGCCGAACCTCGGCTGGGGGTCCCCGGCGATCTGGATGCCGGGGCTCGCCGGCCTCGTGCTGCTCGCCGGATTCGTCTGGCGACAACGCCAGGTCGCCGACCCGATCCTGCCGCTCGATCTCTTCCGCAGCCGCAACTTCTCCGCCGGCAACCTCTCGACTCTCTTCATCTATGCCGCCCTGTCGCTCAACGGCTTCGTGCTCGCGATCTATCTGCAACAGGGCGCGGGCCTCAGCGCCACCCTCGCCGGACTCGCGAGCCTGCCGACGACACTGCTCATGATCGCCCTGAGCGCACGCATCGGCGCTCTGGTCGGACGGTGGGGACCCCGGCTGTTCATGACCGCAGGCCCGCTGATCATGGCCGGCGGCGCCCTGCTCCTGCTTCTCGTCGCCGATGACTTCGACTACTGGTGGCAGGTGCTGCCGGGGATGATCGTGTTCGGTCTGGGACTCGCGCTCACGGTGTCGCCGCTGACGTCCACGATCCTCGGCGCGACCGACCCGCACCGCTCCGGCATCGCCTCGGCCGTCAACAACGCCGTCGCCCGCGTCGCGGGGCTCCTCCCGATCGCCGCGCTGGCGGTCATCACGGGCGGAACCCTCGATCTCGCCGGCTTCCACCGCGCGGCGATCACGACGGCCGCGCTCCTCGTCGTCGGCGGCCTCGTCGCGCTCGGCGGCATCCGCAACCCGACCTCCGCCGGGCGGACTCAGCCGGCCGCGGATCCTCCCGGCCCGTAGAGCGCTGCAATGCCGGGCGACCCGATGCCGCCCTCGTACGTCGGATGCTGCGGCCACCCTGGCGGCGAATCCTCCCACGCCTCCTGGCGCCCGTAAGGCAGCACATCGACGAGGCCGTGGAGGTGTCCGAGTTGCTCGGTGCCGCGCCCGTCGGTGTGCCACGTGCGGTACACCTTCTCGCCGTCGCGCAGGAACACGTTGACCGCGAACCCCGCGTCCGGCGGCGCCCCCATGTCGGCCCCGAACGGACTGTGCGCCGTCGAATACCAGTCCATGCGATTGCCGACCCGCTCCTTGTAGGCGAGCGCCTCACCGATGGGTCCCTGCGTCACGATGACGAACCGCGCGTCGTAGTCGTCGAGGAACTCCAGCCGCGTGAACTGGGCCGTCCAACTCGTACAGCCCGGACACTGCCACCGCTTCCCGTCCGTCCACATGTGGCTGTAGACGATCAACTGCCGCCTGTCGCCGAAGAGGTCGACGAGCCGCACGGGACCGTCGGGACCCTCGAGAACGTAGGCGGGCAGCTCGACCATCGGCAGGCGCCGCCGCTGGGCCGCGATCGCGTCGAGCTCGCGCGTGGCCGCCTTCTCGCGCACGCGCAGAGCGGCCAACTCGCGCCGCCAGGTGTCGAGGTCGACCACCGGAGGCAGGGCAGGGGCATCGTCCGTCATGCCGGCATCTTTCGCCCCTCGGACGCCGTCCGCAAGACCCCCCTGCACGCCGCCGTTTCGCACGGCTGCGGCCGGCGGTGGCCGCGGCATCCCCCGGCCTGTCAGACTGGGGCCATGAGCGTGATCGAGAACTCGAAACTGACCGTCGTCGGCGCGGGAGCGGTCGGATCCTCCGTGGCCTACGCGGCCCTCATCCGCGGCTCGGCCCGCCACGTCGCCCTTTACGACATCGCCGCGGAGAAGACCGAGGCCGAGGTTCTCGATCTGGCACACGGCGCCCAGTTCACCGGGTCGAGCGACATCATCGGCGGTGCCGACATCTCGGTCGCGAAGGGCTCGCACGTCGTGGTGATCACGGCGGGCGCCAAGCAGCGACCGGGGCAGACCCGTATCGAGCTGGCCGGCGTCAACGCCAACATCCTCAAGTCGATGATGCCGCAGCTGCTCGACGTCGCCCCCGATGCCACGTTCGTCATCGTCACGAACCCGTGCGATGTGCTGACGGTGCTCGCGCAAGAGGCCACCGGCCTGCCCTACGAGCGGATCTTCGCGTCCGGCACCGTGCTGGACACCTCGCGCCTGCGCTGGAAGATCGCGCAGCGCGCGGGCGTCTCCATCTCCAGCGTGCACGCCTACATCGTGGGCGAGCACGGCGACACCGAGTTCCCGCTGTGGTCGCACGCGACCATCGGCACCGTCCCGATCCTGGAGTGGCAGCCCCTCGACGGTCAGCCGCCGTTCACGGTCGAGGAGCTCGACCAGATCGCCGTCGACGTGCGCGACGCCGCCTACAAGGTCATCCAGGGCAAGGGTGCGACCAACTACGCGATCGGCCTGTCCAGCGCCCGCATCGTCGAGGCGATCCTCGACGATGAACACGCCGTCATGCCGGTCTCGGCCGTGCTCGACGACTTCCACGGCGTGAGCGGTGTCGCCCTGTCCGTCCCGGCGGTCGTCTCGGCCGCCGGCGCCGTGCCGATCCGCGAGACGTCGTTCTCCGGCCACGAGCTCGGCCTGTTCCGTCGCTCGGCCGATGCCCTCCGCGAGGTCGCCGACTCGCTGCGCTGATCTCTCGCCGGCCACGGGGTGGCCGGCGCTACTGTCGGATGCCGCGACTAGCCTGAACGCATGGCATCAAAGCGCACCGCGACCACGAGCGCGTACCGCTGCACCGAGTGCGGCTGGACGAGCGCGAAGTGGGTCGGGCGATGCGGGGAGTGCCAGCAGTGGGGAACGGTGGTCGAGGCCGTGTCGTCGACACCGATGCATGCGGTGACGCCGCTCGCGCCGACGCGTGCGGCGCGCCCCATCACCTCGATCGACACGCGTGAGACGCCGAGGCGGACCACCGGCGTCGGCGAGTTCGACCGCGTGCTGGGCGGGGGCCTCGTGCCCGGTGCGGCCATCCTGCTGTCCGGCGAGCCCGGCGTCGGGAAGTCGACATTGCTGCTCGAGGTCGCCGCACAGACCGCCCGCGCCGGTCGGCGCGTGCTGTACGTGAGCGCCGAGGAGTCGCTCGGACAGGTGCGCCTGCGCGCCGAGCGCACCAGCGCCCTCCACGACGAGCTCTACCTCGCGAGCGAAACCGACCTCGCCACGATCCTGGGCCATGTCGACGACACTCGTCCCGAGCTGCTGATCGTCGACTCCGTCCAGACGGTCGGCTCCAGCCTCGTCGACGGAGCGCCGGGGCATCCCAGCCAGGTGCGCGAGGTCGCGTCGACGCTCATCCGCGTGGCGAAGGAGCGTGATCTTCCGGTCATCATCGTCGGCCATGTCACGAAGGACGGGCAGGTCGCGGGGCCGCGGGTGCTGGAGCACCTGGTCGACGTCGTCTGCCACTTCGAGGGTGACCGGCAGACCGCGCTGCGCTTCGTCCGCGCCCTCAAGAACCGGTTCGGTGCCACCGATGAGGTCGGCTGCTTCGAGCAGACGAGTCGCGGCATCGCCGAGGTGCCCGACCCCAGCGCCCTCTTCCTCGGCCACGGATCACGCGAACCGGGCACCTGCGTGACCATCGCGATGGAGGGACGACGCGCACTTCCGGTCGAGGTGCAGGCGCTCACGCTGCCCGGTTCGGGCCCGAACCCACGGCGCATCGTCAGCGGCGTCGACGGCGCACGCGTGGCGATGGTGCTTGCGGTGCTCGAGAAGCGCGCCGGAATCCGGGTATCCGACCAGGACGTCTACGTCTCCACCGTGGGCGGCGTGCGTCTCATCGAGCCGGCCGCCGACCTCGCCATCGCCCTCGCCGTCGCGAGCGCGGTCACGGGGCGGGCCACTCCGAAGGGTTTGGTCGCCATCGGTGAGCTGAGCCTGGCCGGCGAAGTGCGAGCCGTCACTGCTCACGAGCAGCGCCGCAACGAGGCAAACCGGGTCGGCTATCGGTCCGTCATCGACACGGCATCCCGCGACCTGCGCGGCGCCCTGCGCGACCTCGCACGACACCATCCGAACGAGCCGAGCGACCGCCCCGACTTCTGAGCACGCCGCCCGTCAGGCCTCGAGAACGAGGGCGGCCAGCAGATCCGCCGGCGAGGCCTGCATCGCGTGCGGTCCGGCGATGTCGAAGAAGACGGTGGTGATCTCGGGTTCGTGAGCGGTGAGGAAGCTGCGTAGCCACGCAGGCGAGTGCAGCGCCACCGCGGGGGGAAGAGCTGCGGGCTTGTTCGCCGCATCGCTGAACAGCAGCAGCGCGACATCGCCGGTGTTCGAGTCGCGGTACGTCCAGACCTCGCCGGTGTCACGAGGGTCGTCGCGCTGACCGGGGCGCATGAGCGGTACCACCGTCGGGCCGTGACGCAGGGCGAAGGCCAGGGCTGCCATGTCCTGCGTCTGCAGGGCGTCGGCAAGTTGCGTGTTGCGGAACTCGAGCGGGGGCTTCGCGCGCTTCTTTCCGGCCATCCCTCCAGCATACGAGGCGCCTCCCGCACCGCGTCGACGCGCTGACCGCACCCGGCGTGACGGACCCGCGCAGAAAAGGGGGGCCCTCTCGATCCCCACATTGGGGGCTGGGAGAATCGAGAGGGCCTGGGCTCATCGGGCGATCTGCCGAATGCCGGTCTTGGGGGTGACACGACGACCGCCGTTGGGGGCGACGGTGGCTCGCCACGAGAGCTACGAACAAGGCTAACCGCGCCCGTGAGGCGGCGGCTGGTTCTCAGGTGAGAAATCTCTCAGAGTTAGAGATATATCACTGCCTAGATATCCCGAATGGCGATGATCGCGGGCTCAGCGCAGTTCGAACACCTTGGTATCCGCCGCCTGGATGCCGCCGATCGACACCGAGAGGTGGTAGTAGCCCGGGGAGGCCTGCGGCCGCGACGACCCGCACGTGTCGACCGATGATCGCGTACGGTCCCACTGCAGCGGCGTCACGCTGGAGACGGTCTGACCCGCTGCCAGTTGAACGACCTGATCGCTGGACTCCGACTGGCAATCGGTCGAACGCCACCACGTGTCGGTGCCGCTGGTGATCACGAATGACTGCGTCGCGGTCCCCACGTTGATCAGGCACGCCGCGCCCGACGTGTTCGAGAGCGTGATCGACAGCTTGGGCAGTTCGCCCGCGCTGTACACGTCCTGATCCGTGACCGCCTGCACCGAGATGGCTGCCGTCGAGCAGGCCGCGACCGTGGGCGTCGTCGTCCCCGAGGTGTCAGGGGTGGGCTCGGGCGCTGCCGGCGGCGCTGAGGCATCGGCGGGGGCGGCGGATGCGGTCGGAGCGGATGCCGAGGCGAGGGGTGTCGTAGCCGACGGGCTCGATGCAGGCACGGCGGGCTGAGACGCGCGCCACGGCTGCCAGATCGCGAGGACGATCGCCGCGATGATGACGAGGACGATCAGCACGGCGACGAGCCGGCGCCACCGGTAGACGGCGGGGCTGGGGCGTCGCGAACGGCGCGTCGGGGTGCTCACTCCTCCAGGCTAGGCCGCGGTATCCCGGTCTCCTGCCGGGGCGCGCGGGGCTCAGAGGTTCTTCAGCATGCGCGTATTGCCGAGCGTGTTCGGTTTGACGTGCGCGAGGTCGAGGAACTCCGCGACACCCTCGTCGGGGCTGCGCAGCAGCTGCGAGTACACGTCGGGGTCGACGACCTGTTCGCCGATGGGCGCGAAACCGCGACGACGGAAGAAGTCGACCTCGAAGGTGAGACAGAACAGCCGCGACAGACCGAGGTCGATCGCGCGGTCCTCCAGCTGCGTCACGATCGCCCCGCCGACACCGTGATGCAGCCAGTCCTCCGCGACGATGAGCGTGCGGATCTCGCCCAGGTCCTCCCACATCACGTGCAGGGCGCCGCAGCCGATGAGCTCGCCGTCCTGCTCGGCGACGACGAACTCCTGCACCGATTCGTACAGGGTGACGATCTCCTTGCCGAGCAGGATCCGCCGCTGCACCCACGGCTCGAGAAGGGCGAGGATGCCGCGGACATCCGAGGTCCGCGCGGGCCGGACGACGGGGCGGGCCGGGCTGGTGCCTTCGGTGGGGTCGGCAAGGGTCACCGACCCACTGTATTGCCCCCTACGCTGGAGCCGGGAAGGACTTCGCCGTGAGTGTGTTGCGCGACTATGCCGCGACGGTGTCGCAGCCGACGCTGCCCTTGTCGCCGTCGGCCGAGGCGGTTCGCTACGACGAGTTCGTGGATGCCGACGGCTCGCTGCGCCCCGGATGGAAGGCGCTGGCGGCGCACGCCTTGAGCCTCACGGGCGAGGATCTGCAGCGCGTCGACGGCGAGATCGCGCGTTTTCTCGCGGACGACGGCGTCTCGTACCTGCGCGGCGACTCCGGACCGCAGCCATGGCAGCTCGACCCGGTGCCGTTCGTGTTCGACGCGGCCGGCTGGTCGCCGTTGGAGGTCGGGCTCGCGCAGCGGGCCGAGTTGCTGAACGCGCTGCTCGTCGACCTGTACGGACCGCAGAATCTGATGCGCGAAGGGATTGTGCCGTCGGCCGTCGTCTTCGGCCACTCCGGTTTCACTCGCCCGTTGGCCCGCGCGAGCGCCGTCGACCCTCATCCGCTGCTGCTGGCGGCGACCGATCTCGGGCGCGACGCCGAGGGCGAATGGCACGTCCTCGCCGATCGCGTGCAGGCACCGTCGGGTCTGGGCTTCGCCGCGGAGAATCGCCGGGTGATCTCGCAGGTGCTGCCCGACCTGTTCCAGGAGGAGAACCTCCACCGCATCGACCCGTATTTCTCAGCACTGCGGGCGGCGCTGCTGTCGTCGGTGGCCGCAGAGATCGACGACCCGCGAGTCGTGATCCTCACTCCCGGCACGCTGAGCGAGACGGCGTTCGACCAGGCGTTCCTGGCGAGCGCGCTCGGTTTCCCCCTCGTGCAGGGCAGCGACCTCGTCGTCCGCGACGGGTTCGTCTGGATGAAACCCGCCGGCTGGCCCCGCACCCGCCCCACCGACCGCATCGACGTCATCATCCGGAGAGTGGATGCCGCGTGGTGCGACCCCCTGGAGCTGCGCGGCGACTCGCGGCTGGGCGTGGCCGGACTCAGCGAAGCCGTGCGCCGCGGTCATGTACGCCTGGTGAACGGCCTCGGTGCCGGCGTGCTGGAGAATCCGGGGTTGCTCCCCTACCTTCCGGCGGCGTGCGAGTACCTGCTCGGCGAGCAGCTGCGCATCCCCTCGGTGCCGACCGTGTGGTGCGGCGAGCCGGAGGCGCGGGACAGCGTCCTGTCGCGCCTGCGCACAGGCGATCGCGGTCTCATCGTGCGCACGATCGACGAACCGCGCAAGGCGTTCAGCGAGATCTCCGCCGACGAGCTGATCGCGCGGATCGCGTCGGCGCCGCACCGTTTCGTCGGGCAGGATCTGCTGCCGCTCTCGCAGACGCCGGTCTGGTCGAGCGCCGACGATCTCGGCGCGCGCATCGACGCACTGCCCCTGACGCTCCGCGCGTTCGCGTTGCGGTACGGCTCGGCGTACCGCCCGCTCGTCGGGGGTCTGGCGACCGTGCGCGAGAGCCCCGACGCTCTGCCGCGGACGAAGGACGTGTGGGTGCTGAAGGCGTCGGAGGACGACCCCGACCAGAACCTGACCGAGATCGCACCCGCGCCCACGGCCCGCAGCATCCCGCCGCTGGCTCCCCGCGCGCACGCCGACATGTTCTGGACCGGCCGCTACGCGGAGCGCGCGGAAGATCTGCTCCGGCTGCTGTTGACGGCGCAGACCGAGCTCGACCAGCCCCGCGCCTATGTGGCGGGCCGACTGGCCGAGAGCCCCCGTGTGCTGTTGGACGTGCTCGGGCGCCTGGCGGGCATGCGTTCGCTCGACCCCGAGGCGGAGTTCCGATCGCTGCTGCTGGACGTGCGCCGCCCCGGCTCTGCCGCGCACGCGATCGCGCGCCTGCGCGAGGCGATGGAAGGCGTCCGCGACCAGCTCTCCGGTGACACCTGGCGGGTTTTCGCGACGATCGATCGCGCCACCCGCGCGCTGCGCGGCTCCGCGCACCCGCACCGCACGGCAGAGTCGGGGGGCCGGATGCTGTCGGCCATGCTGTCGCTGTATGGCATCACGGCGAACATGATCCGCGACACCGGCTGGCACATGATCGAAGCGGGCCGCTTCCTCGAGCGCGGGCTTCAGCTGTCCGAACTGCTGGCGACGGGTCTCGCCGAGCGCCATGCGCCCCGCGCCGAGCGGAGCGTCTTGGAGGCGGTGCTCCTGGCCGCCGAGAGCGTCGTGACGCACCGCCGGCGCTACCGCGGATCGATGCGGGCCGCCGACGTGCTCGATCTCCTGTTGCTCGATCACAGCAACCCCCGCTCGCTTGCGTTCGCTCTCGCACGTCTGCGCGAGCATCTGGCCGCCATGCCGGCATCCACGGGGTCGACCCGTGCGGAGCGACTGCTCGATCACCTCGAGACGGAGCTCGCGGCCATCGATGTCGCCGCGCTGGATGCCGTCGAGAACGGTCGACGCGATGCACTCGTCGAGTTCTTGGCCGGCGTGACGGCGCAGCTCGAACAGCTCTCGGATGCCGTCACCCATCTCCACTTCGAGAGCGGGCCGTCGGCCGTCGCGATGACCGAGCTGTCCCTCGTCGAGTTGATGGAGGCGCGCGCGTGAGGCGTTACCGTGTCTGGCACCGCACCGCCTACACCTACGGCAAGCCCGTGCAGGACAGCGTCGGCCAGTTCCATCTCGTGCCCCGCGGCCTACCGTGGCAGGAGGTCACCGAAGCGAGCGTCCAGGTCGACCCGGCGCCGGGCGACATCGCGCCCGACACCGACGCGTTCGGCAACGCGGCCACCTACTTCCACCTCACCGACCCGCACGAGGCGCTGACGATCACCGCGTCGAGCGTGGTCGCCGTCGAGGCGCCCGCGTACGACGCCGATGCGCTCGCGCGCCCGTGGGAGCAGGCTCGCCCGATGCTCAACACGCATCTGCCCGAGGCGTGGCGGGCCGTCGAGTACGCCCTGGAGTCGCCGCGGGTGCGCCACGAGCCGGAGGCCGCGGCGTACGGTGCCGTGTCGCTCACGCCCGGTCGACCCATCGGTGAGGCCGCGACGGATCTCATGCAGCGGATTTACCGCGACTTCGACTACGACAAGACGGCGACCACCGTCACCAGCACGGTGGGCGATGCGATGCGCGCGCGGGCGGGGGTCTGTCAGGACTTCGCGCACGTGGCGCTCGCGTGCCTGCGCTCGCACGGGGTCGCCGCCCGCTACGTCTCGGGCTACCTGGCGACGCAGCCGCCGCCCGGCAAGGAGCGGGTGTTCGGCGCCGACGCGTCGCATGCGTGGCTCGCCGTGTGGCTGCCCGGCAGCGACCAGTGGCTGGCGATCGACCCGACGAACGACCAGTGGGCGAACGACCGCTACGTGACGGTGGCGTGGGGTCGCGACTATGGGGACGTCGCGCCGGTGCGCGGCATCATCTTCACCAAGGCGAAGAACTCGACGCTGCGCGTCTCGGTCGACGTGGCTCCGCTCGATGCGGCGGCGACCGCTGCGTCACTTCCTCCCGCGGCGACAGGAACCGCATGAGCGCCCCCGCCAGAGACATACGACCCGTCATCGGCCTCACGACCTACCTCGAGCGCGCCCAGCAGGGCGTCTGGGATGTGCGGGCGGCCTTCCTGCCCCAGGTGTACCTCGACGCGATCACGGCGGTCGGCGGCGCGGGCGTGCTGCTGCCCCCGCAGCCTGATCCGGATGCCGCCGCGGACGCCGTGCTCGACGGCCTCGACGCACTGGTGCTCACCGGGGGCCTCGACGTCGATCCCGCCCTCTACGGCGCCGAACCCCATCCGGAGACCGACGAGCCCCGCACCGACCGCGATGCCTGGGAGTTGGCGTTGCTGGCCGGCGCACGTCGTCGCGGCATCCCCGTGCTCGGCATCTGCCGCGGACTGCAGCTGGCGAACGTCGCCGCCGGCGGCACCCTGCATCAGCACCTGCCGGATGCGCTCGGCACCGGCCGCTACCAGCTCGGTGGGGGCGTGTTCGCGACGAACACCGCGAGCGCCGAGGACGGCACACGGCTGGCGGCCATCGTCGGCGCCGGCGACCTGTCGGTGCGCAGCTACCACCACCAGGGCATCGACCGGGTGGGGGATGGTCTCGTCGTCAGCGCCCGCAGCGACGACGGCCTCCCGCAGGCGATCGAAACCACCGACGGCCCGTGGTTCCTCGCGGTGCAGTGGCACCCCGAAGAGGATGCCGCCGACCGACGCCTGTTCGCGGCGCTCGTCGCCGAAGCCCGCCGCTTCCACGCCACGCGGTAAGCGTTCCGACACGCACCGCACGGTCAACGACCGGAGCAGCGCACCCCGGTCGTTGAGCGAGGCGCGCAGCGCCGAGTCGAAACGCGCCGCGCCGCTGCGCGGACGCCGAAGGGGCGGATGCCGCAGCATCCGCCCCTTCGTGTGGTTCTTCGACCGGGTCAGCTCCCGGCGACGATGTCCGGGGTGGCCTCGATCGCGCCGGCCGCACCGACACCGACCGCGACCTTCTCGCCGCGCGGACCGTGCTCGAACAGGAAGGTCCCGTTCTCGGCATCCACCTTCACGTGGTCACCGGGGTTGAGCTCGCCGTGCAGGATCCGCTCGGACAGCTGATCCTCGACCTCGCGCTGCATGGCGCGGCGCAGGGGGCGGGCACCGAGGGTCGGGTCGAACCCGATCTCGATGAGGCGGTCCTTGGCGGCGTCGGTGAGCTCGACCGTCATGTCACGGTCGAGCAGACGCTCGCTCAACCGCTTGGTGAACAGACCGACGATCTGGCGGAGCTCCTGCTTGTTGAGCTGCGGGAAGACGATGACGTCATCGACGCGGTTGAGGAACTCCGGCTTGAAGTGACGCTTCAGCTCCTCGTCGACCTTGCCCTTCATCCGCTCGTAGGTCGTCTGCGAGTTGCCTTCGACCTGGAACCCGACCGGGCCGCCGGCGATGGCCGACGATCCGAGGTTGGTGGTCATGATGATGACCGTGTTCTTGAAGTCGACGACACGGCCCTGACCGTCGGTCAGGCGACCCTCTTCGAGGATCTGCAGCAGCGAGTTGAAGATGTCCGGGTGAGCCTTCTCGATCTCGTCGAAGAGCACCACAGAGAAGGGCTTGCGCCGCACCTTCTCGGTGAGCTGGCCGCCCTCTTCGAAGCCGACGAACCCCGGAGGGGCACCGAACAGCCGCGAGACGGTGTGCTTCTCGCCGAACTCGCTCATGTCGAGCGAGATCAGCGCACCCTCGTCATCGAACAGGAACTCGGCGAGCGCCTTGGCCAGCTCGGTCTTTCCGACGCCCGTGGGACCGGCGAAGATGAACGAGCCGCTGGGGCGCTTCGGGTCCTTCAGCCCGGCGCGCTGACGGCGGATCGTGCGGCTGAGCGCGGCGATCGCCTCCTCCTGGCCGATGACACGCTGGTGCAGCGCCTTCTCCATGAAGACGAGACGGCTGGTCTCCTCCTCCGTGAGCTTGAAGACCGGGATGCCGGTGGCCTGTGCGAGCACCTCGGCGATCAGACCCTCGTTGACCACCGCGTGGCTGGCGACGTCACCGCTGCGCCACTGCTTCTCGAGGCGCAGGCGCTCGGCGAGCAGCGACTTCTCCTCGTCGCGGAGAGCGGCGGCCTTCTCGAAGTCCTGCTCCTCGCTGGCGGCCTCCTTGTCCTCACGGACCTTGGCGATCTTCTCGTCGAACTCGCGCAGCTCGGGCGGGCTCGAAAGGATCGACAGACGCAGGCGCGCGCCGGCCTCGTCGATCAGGTCGATCGCCTTGTCGGGCAGGAAACGGTCGCTGATGTAGCGGTCGGCGAGGTTCGCCGCCGCGACGATGGCGCCGTCGGTGATCTGCACCTTGTGGTGCGCCTCGTAGCGGTCGCGCAGCCCCTTGAGGATGTTGATCGCGTGGGGCAGGCTCGGCTCGGCGACCTGGATCGGCTGGAAGCGGCGCTCGAGCGCGGCATCCTTCTCGAAGTGCTTGCGGTACTCGTCGAGGGTCGTGGCGCCGATCGTCTGCAGCTCGCCGCGCGCGAGGAGGGGCTTCAGGATCGAGGCCGCGTCGATCGCGCCCTCGGCGGCGCCCGCACCCACCAGGGTGTGGATCTCGTCGATGAAGACGATGATGTCGCCGCGCGTGCGGATCTCCTTGGTGACCTTCTTCAGGCGCTCCTCGAAGTCACCGCGGTAGCGGGAGCCGGCGATGAGCGAGCCGAGGTCGAGCGAGTAGACCTGCTTGTCCTTCAGTGTCTCGGGGACGTCGTTCTTCACGATCGCCTGGGCGAGACCCTCGACGACGGCGGTCTTGCCGACGCCGGGCTCGCCGATGAGGACCGGGTTGTTCTTCGAGCGGCGCGACAGGATCTGCATGACGCGCTCGATCTCCTTCTCGCGCCCGATGACGGGGTCGAGCTTGTTGTCGCGCGCGGCCTGCGTGAGGTTGCGGCCGAACTGGTCGAGCACTGCCGAGCCGCCCTGGGCGGCCTGCTGGTTCTGCTCGCCCGCGCCGGCGGCGACACCCGCGGGCTCCTTGCCCTGGTAGCCGCTGAGCAGCTGGATGACCTGCTGGCGCACCTTGTTGAGGTCGGCGCCGAGCTTGACCAGCACCTGTGCGGCGACGCCCTCGCCCTCGCGGATGAGACCGAGCAGGATGTGCTCGGTGCCGATGTAGTTGTGGCCGAGCTGCAGCGCCTCGCGCAGGCTCAGCTCCAGCACCTTCTTCGCACGGGGCGTGAAGGGGATGTGGCCGGTCGGCTGCTGCTGACCCTGGCCGATGATGTCCTGGACCTGCTCGCGGACGGCGTCCAGCGAGATCCCCAGGCTCTCGAGCGCCTTGGCGGCGACGCCCTCGCCCTCATGGATGAGACCGAGCAGGATGTGCTCGGTGCCGATGTAGTTGTGGTTGAGCATCTTCGCCTCTTCTTGGGCGAGAACGACCACACGACGGGCACGGTCCGTGAATCTCTCGAACATTCGTCGACACTCCTCCGGCGCACGTCTTCTGGTGCGCTTACGTCGAGGGTAACGATCAGCGAATGCCGGTATGCCCGTGTTCGCCGTCGGCGCACCGCCCCGGCATCCGCTCGACGCGGGGCCGACCTGCCACCCTGCTCGTGCGCGCCCGCTCAGCGGCGCACCGCGGGTTCAGTTGGCGCGTACGCCGGGACTCGCCCGCCGGTTTCCGGCGCGAGCGCCAACCGAAGCACGCGCCGGGCCGCGGGCTACTGCAGCGCAGAGGTGAGGCGGGCCAGGTTGTCGAGCACCGTGGAGCGCAGCGGTTGCTGCTGCCACTCTTCGAGCGTCAGCTCGCGGCTCAGCGCCCGATATTCGTCTTCGACGGCGCGCAGCTGCGAGACGAAGTCCTCGCCCCGCACGAGGAGGGAGATCTCGAGGTTCAGACCGAAACTGCGCATGTCCATGTTGCTCGAGCCGACCACCGCGACCTCGTCGTCGATCGACATCGACTTGGAGTGCAGGATGAACGGCTTCTTGTACATCCAGATCTTCACCCCGCCGCGCAGCAGCGCCTCGTAGTAGCTGCGCTGCGCGTGGTACACCATCGCCTGATCGCCCTCTTCGGACACGAACAGCTCGACGTGCACGCCGCGCTGGCAGGCGGTCTGGATGGCGAGCAGCAGCCCCTCGTCGGGGACGAAGTACGGCGAGACGATGATGATCTTCTCGCGCGCGGAGAACAGCAGCGTCATGAACAGCTTCAGGTTGTTCTGGAACTCGAACCCGGGGCCGGAGGGGATCACCTGGCAGTCGAGGTCACCGCTGCCGGTGTGCACCTGGAACAGCTCGATGCCCTCGACGATCTCGTCGGTCTCGCTGTACCAGTCGCTGAGGAAGACGGCGTTGACCGATGCCACGACCGGCCCCTCCAGACGCGCCATCATGTCCACCCAATGAAGTCCCCGCTTGATGTTCTTGCGCAGGTTGTACGTGGAGTCGGTCACGTTCTGCGAACCCATGAACGCGGTGTGGCCGTCGACGACGAGCAGCTTGCGGTGGTTGCGCAGATCGGGACGCTGGTACTTCCCGCGCAGCGGCTGCACCGGCAGCATCAGCTGCCACGTCGCTCCCATCGCATCGAGTCGCCGGCACGTCTGCGCGTAGAACGGCTTGCCACGGTTGGCCCAGTGATCCAGCAGCACCCGCACGACGACGCCGCGCTTCACGGCATCCTCGAGGGCATCGAAGAATCCGGCCGTGGTGTCGTCGCACTGCAGGATGTAGAACTCGGCGTGCACGTACGTGGTCGCCTGACGGATCGCCGCCGCCATCTCGTCGATGCTGTCTTGATAGCCGGAGATGATGGTCGCGGCGTTCTCGCCCGACAGCGGCATCGCCCCGAGGTTGCGGTTGAGGCGGACGAGCTGTGCGAACCACTGCGGTGGATCGGGGCGCAGGGTGCCCAGGTCGAGCCCGTGACTCGTCGTGCGGATGTAGTCGTTGATCTGCTGCTGCTTCTTGCGGCGCTTGCGAGGCAGCCGAGGATTGCCGATCAGCAGGAACAGCAGCACACCGATGATCGGGATGAAGTAGATCGCCAGCAGCCAGGCCATCGCGGCCGTCGGGCGGCGGTTGCGAGGCACGATGATGATCGCCAGGATGCGCACGGTGACGTCGGTGACGAAGACCAGGATCACCCAGGCGAGCGCCCATCCGGTCTGATCCACGTCGCTCTCCCCGCTGTCGGACTCCGCTCAGCGTATCGAGAACGGGCGACTCAGGTGGCGCGAGGCGCGTCGGGGCCCGCCGTGTCGGCAGCGCCGACGGGCGGCAAGCCACGCTTGGCGCGTTCTTCGTTCTCGATGCGCGCGTAGACCCGACGCTCCGAGCGATCCATCCGGATGATGGCGCGCAGCACGAACACGAACAGTCCCAGCACGACGACGGTCGGCAGGAGCGACCAGGCGACGGCGGTCCAGTACGAGTCCATGGCTCCATGCTACGCCGCTGCGTGCGGGCTCCTCCCCAGAAGCGAGTGGGTCGCGGGTTGTCCACGACGGCGCCGCCGCCGCGCAGCTCCCGCGCCCGCACGCGCAGACTCTCGGCATGTCCACGATCGTCCGCGCCGCCGATGCGGCACAGTTCCTCTCCGTTCTTCCGCACCTGCTCGGCTGCACGCCGCGCGACAGCGTCGTGGTCGTGCCCTTGTCGCAGGGACGCACGCTCGGCGTGATGCGGGTCGACCTTCCGTCCGAGACCGCGGCGGCCGGCGCCGCCGCCAGCATCATCGGCATGGCCTGTCGAATCGTCGACGTCGAGGCGGTGGTACTGGTCGTCTACACGGATGCCGAGATCAGCGACGATCCGTCGCCAGGTCTCCCCCACCCCGCGGTCATCGCCGCCCTCCGGACGCGCGCCGACGAGTGCGGGCTGCCGGTCGCGGAGGTCTTCGTCGTCGCCGCGAACGGCTGGGGATCGGCGCTGTCGAATCGGCTGCCGCCCGGCGGCCACGACCGCGCGC
This sequence comes from Microbacterium sp. MRS-1, assembly GCF_000585455.1. Classification (NCBI taxonomy): domain Bacteria; kingdom Bacillati; phylum Actinomycetota; class Actinomycetes; order Micrococcales; family Microbacteriaceae; genus Microbacterium; species Microbacterium sp. MRS-1. The sequence goes on along the minus strand of NZ_JAUF01000016.1, from coordinate 23,013 downwards.
GCATCGCCCCGCGCGACGATCTGCCGCCCGAAGCCGTGGACGGCCCACCCGCGGTGGACCAGGCGGCCGGCGCACAGTTGCCGATACCCGGCGCTGCGCGTCGGCGCGCCGTCGGACAGGCGCTGCGGTCGCTGGACGCGGCACTCGAGACCATCTGCGGCATCCCGCGGGTGAGTGGGGCCACGCCCGATCGCATCGACCCGGCGGCGCTGGAGGCCGCGTGCGCGCTCGACGACCTCCCGGCGCTGTTCGAGCGCGCACTGTCGTGGAACCCGGATGATCTGGCTCCCATGGATGCCGCGTCGATCGGCTGGTGCCTCGCCCGCGCAGGGCTGCGCGACGTCGCGCTCGTGCAGTGGGCCAGTGACGTCGACGGCGGAGATGCGGCCATGGAGGCCCAGCGGCGCTGGGAGGACGGCGAGCTGTATCCGAGCGATCTCGCCGAGGTGATGTGGGGCGACGGCCCGCGACCCGATGCCGAGCGTCTCGACGCGGCGCTGCGCCTGGCGCGCAACGTCGCCGCCCTCATGCCGAAGAAGCGCCGGGCGGGCGCTCTGGCGGTGTGCGGTTGGATTGCCTGGGCGCGTGGACGCTCCACCCACGCCGACGCCTACGTCCGCCAGGCACTCCACGCCGACCCCCGGCACGGCCTGGCCGAGATCGTCGGGTCGTTCGTCGCCGCCGGACACCTGCCCGACTGGGCGTTCCGTGCGCGGTAGAGATCAGGCCGGCGCCTGGTCGAGCTCACCGAAACCGTCGTCGACGAGCCGACGAACCGTTTCGACGGCGGCAGCGGCATCCGGTCCGCTCGCGCTGATGCGCACGGTGGCGCCGCCCCCGGCTCCCAGCGCGAGCAGCCCGATCATGCTGCGGGCGGATGCCGGGCCGGCACCAGTCGTCAGGTTCGCGATCGAGACGTCCGCATCGAAGGCGCCGACGGCCTTGACGACGAGGGCCGCCGGCCGCGAGTGCAAGCCCATCGGATTGCGCAGCACCGCCTCGGCGGACGCGTCCCCCGCCGCGGCGTCAGCGGCGGCCGTGGAGGCCGCCCCGGGCGTCGGAGCGTCCATGGATGCCGCGGGGGCGTGCGCCTGCTTGGCCGCCAGCGCGGACGAGACCTCCGTCGCGACCTCGTCGAGACCGCCGCCCGTCGCCGCACGCACGAGTCCGGCGGTGATGCCCTCCACGAACGGGCCGTCGCTGATCCGCACGGGGACGGCGCTCGTCCGCAGGTCGAGGGCGAGCTCCGAGCTGAGCACCGCGGAGCCGAGGTCGGTGATGATCAGCACGCCGTCGGTGTCGGCGAGCGCGTCGATGGCGTCCGCGATGGCCGCCGCATCCGTGCCGAAGCCACCGTCTGCCCCCGAGGCGATCCGCACGGGCGGCGCCTCGCCATGGATCATCTGCATCGCCAGGTCGACGGCAGCCTCGGCCAGAGCCTCACTGTGTGAGACGACGACGAACCCGATCACGCGGCTTCCTCGGCAGCGGCATCCGCGAAGGCTCGCAGCAGCAACGCTGTCGACGCCGACCCCGGGTCCACGTGACCGACGCTGCGCTCACCCAGATAGGAGGCGCGACCCTTCCGCGCCACGAGCGGCTCGGTGTCTGCGCTGCCCTGCTCGGCGGCGTCAGCCGCTGCCGCTGCCGCGTCGGCGAGCGTTCTCCCGCTCGACAGTGCCGTGTCGAGAGCCTCCAGCGCCGGGCCGAACGCGTCGATCATGGTTTTGTCACCCGACTGGGCATGTCCTCGGGCGACGACCGCGGCGACGCCGGCCGACAGCGCGTGCGCCCACTCCGCGGCCGACATCGATGCTCCGGCGGGCGCGTTCTTGCCCATGTCGAGGAACAGGGTGCCGTAGAGCGATCCGCTCGCCCCACCGACTTTGCTGACGAGAGTCATGCCGACGGCCTTGAAGAACTCCGGCACCGTCTGCGGCGGGGTGGCATCGAGCTTCGCCACGATCGCCGTGAAGCCGCGGAGCATGTTCGTGCCGTGGTCGGCGTCGCCGATCGCAGAATCGAGCGCGGTGAGGCGGTCGGCCTCCGTCGTCAGGCGGGCGTCGCTGAGACGCACCCACCGATCGAGAACCTCGAGCGTCACGGTGTCGGTCGTCGCGGCATCCGTCATCTCAGCGTCCCCACCGCAGAGCGCTCGTCTCGACGGGAGCATCCCACAGGCGCAGCACCTCGTCGTCGGCGCGCAGAAGAGTGAGCGAGCAGCCCGCCATGTCGAGGCTCGTGACGTAGTCGCCGACGAGGCTGCGGGCGACCGTGACCCCCTTCGCGGCGAGCGCGTCGGCGATGTCGGCGTACATCACGTACAGCTCGATCAGCGGGGTGCCGCCGAGTCCGGTCAGCAGTGCGATCACCGGAGCGCCGGTGAAGTCCAGATCGGCGGTGATCGCCTCGACGAGCTCGGCGGCGATGTCGTGCGCGGGAGCGAGCGGCACGCGCGTGCGGCCCGGCTCGCCGTGGATGCCGACTCCCATCTCCATCTCGTCGTCCGGCAGATCGAAGCTGGGGTGGCCCACGGCGGGAACGGTGCAGCTGGTGAGTGCCACACCCATCGAGCGCCCGTGAGAGGCGACGTGCTCGGCGACCGCCTTGACCTCGGCGAGGCTCTTGCCCTCCGCCGCCGCTGCACCCGCGATCTTCTCGACGAGCAGGGTCGTGCCGACACCGCGACGCCCGGCCGTCCACGTCGAGTCCTTCACCGCGACGTCGTCGGCGACGATCACCGACTCCGAGGCGATGCCCTCGTCGGCGGCCAGTTCGGCCGCCATCTCGAAGTTGAGCACGTCGCCCGTGTAGTTCTTGACGATGAAGAGCACGCCCGCACCCGAATCGACGGCCTGGGCCGCAGCCAGCATCTGATCGGGCGTCGGCGAGGTGAACACCTCGCCCGCGCACGCGGCATCGAGCATGCCCGCGCCGACGAAGCCGCTGTGCAGGGGCTCGTGTCCCGAACCGCCGCCGGAGATCAACGCGACACGACCCTCACGGGCAGCGTTGCTGATGACCACGCGATTCTCGTGGTCGACGGTGAGCTCGGGGTGGGCCGCCGCGACGCCGCGCAGGGCATCGGCGAGCACCGATTCAGCCGAGTTGATGAGCTTCTTCATGCGCGGGTCTCCTCTTCACTGAGTTGTCGCAGGTGTTTCTCGCCGGCGTTGTTCGACGGCCTCGTCGCGGGGGTGGCTTTTCGACATCATCGACTGCGATTCGTCTATGTCGAATATCTGCCCCATTTGCGCCGGTGTCAAGAGGTAGTGTGACGTCAACCGTCCGCGCGCGAAAGGTCTCGGGATGATCCAGTCCATCGACCGCGCCGCGCGCATCCTCTCCCTGCTGCAGGGTGCGCGGCGCCTCGGCATCAGCGAGCTCGCCGTCGCCCTCGACCTGCCGCCGTCGACGGTGCACGGCCTCGTGAAGTCGCTGCAGGAACACGGTCTGGTGATTCAGGAGGCGCGCGGCAGCCGCTACGCCCTCGGCCCGGCGCTGCTCACCCTCTCGAGCGTGTACCTCGACACCCTCGACGTGCGGGCACGGTCGCTGCGGCGCATGCACGACCTGTCGCATCGCACCGGACTCGCCTGTCGGCTGGGTGTCGCGCACAACACGGACGTCCTCGTCATCCACCACGATCGCCGACCCGACGGCACCGAGCAGATGCCCGAGACGGGGATCACCCTCCCGGCCCACGCCTCCGCCCTCGGAAAGGTGCTGCTCGCCTACGACGACGACTTCCGCACGGAGGTGCTCGCTCACCCCCTGGCCGACCTGACCGGCGACACGGTCACCGACGCGGCCGCGCTGCAGGAGCAGCTGATCGTCGTCCGAGACCGCGCGCTGGCGACCGAGGACGAAGAGGCCGTCATCGGCGACGCCTCCGTCGCCGTTCCGGTCACGGGTGAGGACGGGACGGTGGTCGCAGCTCTCGGGGTCGTGTTCCCCGCCCCGGCATCCGCACTCGATGCCGCCGTGCTCAAGGAGCTGCGCGACGCGGCGCAGGCGATCTCCCGCGACCTCGGCGCCCCGGGCTGGCCACCGCGAGCGCGCTCGGCGGTCTGATCAGCACCACCGGTCGTTGAGCGAGCGCAGCGAGTAGAAACGCCCCGACCGGTTACTTCACCAGCGGGAAGAGGATCGTCTCGCGGATGCCGAGTCCGGTGATCGCCATGAGCAGTCGGTCGATGCCCATTCCCATGCCGCCGGTCGGGGGCATGCCGTGCTCGAGCGCGCGCAGGAACTCCTCGTCGACGCGCATCGCCTCATCGTCACCACGGGCCGCGAGCTTCGCCTGCTCGACGAAGCGCTCCCGCTGGATGACGGGGTCGACGAGCTCGGAGTACCCCGTGGCCAGCTCGAAGCCGCGCACGTACAGGTCCCACTTCTCCACCACACCCGCGACGGTGCGGTGCTCCCGGACGAGGGGCGAGGTGTCGAGCGGGAAGTCCATGACGAAGGTCGGCCGCTCCAGCCCCCCCTTCACGAAGTGCTCCCAGAGCTCTTCGACGTACTTGCCGTGCGTCGCGACCTTCTCGGGAACCTCCACGCCCACCGACGCGGCGAGCGCCTTCAGCTCGTCGAGCGGGGTCTCCGGGGTGATCGTCGTGCCCGCGGCATCCGAGAGGGACGCGTACATCGAAATGCGATCCCACTGTCCGCCGAGATCGAACGCCGTGCCGTCGGCCCACGTGACCGTCGTCGAGCCGGCCACGGCGATCGCCGCGTTCTGGATGAGCTCCTGGGTGAGATCGGCGATGCCGTTGTAGTCGGTGTACGACTGGTAGGCCTCGAGCATCGCGAACTCGGGGCTGTGGGTGGAGTCGGCGCCCTCGTTGCGGAAGTTGCGGTTGATCTCGAAGACGCGGTCGATGCCGCCCACGACAGCGCGCTTGAGGAACAGCTCCGGCGCGATGCGCAGGTACAGCTCGGCGTCGAACGCGTTGGAGTGCGTCACGAAGGGTCGCGCCGCCGCGCCGCCGTGCTGCACCTGGAGCATGGGGGTCTCGACCTCGAGGAAGCCGTGGTCGGTGAAGGTCTGACGCAGCGACGCGTTCACCTTCGCGCGTGCGATGACCGTCTCCCGCGCCTGGTCGCGCGCGATGAGATCGAGGAAGCGCGAGCGCACCCGGCTCTCCTCGCTCAGCTCGCTGTAGAGGTTGGGCAGCGGCAGCAGCGCCTTGGCCGCGATCACCCAGTCGGTGACCATGATCGACAGCTCGCCGCGGCGGCTGGAGATGACCTGGCCCGTCACCGAGACGTGGTCGCCGAGGTCGACGAGGTCCTTCCACGCCTGCAGCGAGTCTTCGCCCACCTCGGCGAGCGAGACCATCGCCTGGATACGGCTGCCGTCGCCGGCCTGCAGCGAGGCGAAGCAGAGCTTGCCGGTGTTGCGGCTGAACACGACGCGTCCGGCGACCGACGCGGTCGCACCGGTCTCGGCGCCCGCTTCGAGGTCGGTGTATCGCGCACGCAGAGCGGCGATGGTGTCAGTGACCGGCACGGCGACCGGGTAGGCGCCGCCCGCGGCATCCGTCCGCTCGGCGAGCAGCCGCTCGCGCTTGGCGAGACGCACGGCCTTCTGCTCGTGCACATCGGCGAGGTCCGCTCCCTCGGCATCAGGGGCGGCCGGGACGGGCGTGGACGCGGCGTTCGGCGTCTGAGTCATGGTGCGGGGCTCCTCGGAATCGACGTTCCAGTCTATCGAGGCGCGCCCGCGCGCCTTCCGGCGCACCGCGACCCGCGCGGTCAGCCGCCGAGGACGTCGTCGATCAGCGGCGACCCGTCCTGCAGCGCCCGGTCGACGGCCGAGTGCACGAGCGTCGACAGGTAGCGTCCGGGCTCCTCGATGCCCGCCGAGCGCAGCAGCGACGTCGATTGCCGCACGACGGATGCCGAGAACGCCGTCGCCGTCGCGATGGCCTCGCCGTACGCGGCGCGGTCGGCTTCGGCGACGACGACGGGCTCGCAGCCCAGCTCGACGGCGAGCGCCTGCGCGATCGGCAGCACCGCGGCCGGCGCCGTCACCGCCGCGAACGCGTCCTGCAGCTGGCGCAGATCCATCGAGCTGCCGGTGAAGGTGACCGCCGGGTGCACCGCGAGCGGAATCGCCCCGCGGCGTGCCGCAGGAGCGAGCACATCGGTCCCCCACGCGGGATCGGTGTGCAAGACGAGTTGCCCGATCTGCCAGCGATCGAGTTCGGCCAGACCGGCGACCAGGCTCGGCAGTTCGTCGTGCGGAACGGCGATCACCACGAGCTCGCTGCGGCGCACGATCTCGTCGGCGTCGAGCACGGGAACCCCGGGCAGAATCGCTTCGACGCGGTCGCGGTCGGAGCCGGCCGTGATGCCGACGAGGGCGTGTCCGGCGCCGGCCAGGGCCGCCCCGATGACGGGCCCGACGCGTCCGGCGCCGATGATCCCCACTCCCAGCCTGCTCGCGCCGCTCATGCGCGTCCTTCCTCTTCGTCGATGGTCGCGATCGTCGTCGGTGTCGGGTCGGCCGGCGGCGCGGCATCCCACCGGTGTGAACGATCGCTCGCGGCGGCCGCGATCACCGCTCTCGCGGCCCGCTGCCACACCGCGACGGCGGCGTCGCGGTCGAGTGCCCCGACCGCGCCCGGCACCTGCCCGGCGACGGTGTGCCCGGTGAGGGTCGCCGCCTTCTGCGAGCGGCCGATCGGGCCCTGAGACAGCGCCACCGACTGCAGGCGCGCGAGCGGGAGGATCACGAGCGAGCGCCAGATGAGTCCGCGGCGAAGCAGGATCGCGTCGGGGGTGAGCAGCACACCGTTGCGACGCCACGACAGCGGCCGCAACCACCACGCGCGCCGCGGGGTCGTCACGTACGGGTCGCTCTCGTCGTGCGGGCCGAGCAGGCCGTGCACGACCAGTTCCTGCCACTGCGCGGCCGAGATCCCGGGAAGGAACAGGCGGAGCACCCGCTCGACGTCGTCGCGGGTGCCGACGGGCAGCACGTCCGCGAACTGCTGCGACTGCGCGTCATTGGCCGAGCGCCCCGAGAGCCGGTTGACCCGGATCGACCACCAGCCGCAGCCGCGCCAGAGCAGCGGCTGACGGATCTCGAAAGCGTGCACGCGTCCCGGCGGCAACGTCTCGGTGATGGTCGTGAACAGTCCGAAGGTGATGCGCACCCCTGAGGGCGTGGGGGCGATCGAGTAGCGCAGGGCGCGGGTGATGGTGCGGAACCAGTAGGCCGCGAACCCCAGCGCGGCCGGCACCAGGGTGAACAGCACCCAGGGCGTGCCCACGACGGCGCCGACGATGAGGGCGGCGACGACGACCAGCAGCCACAGCGTCGACCCCGACAGCAGCCGTGAGCCGATGAGCCTCCCTGGCGGGATGTGCACGACGGAAGCCGGTTCGGCCACGGGCTGTTCGGCGCCATCGATCAGCCCGGTGAGCGCCGCGCTGACGGTGGCGACGGCGGCCCGCCCGCGGGGCACGGATCCCGCGGCATCCGAGGCTCGCGCGAGCTGGCGGCCGGAGGCGAGGCGAAGGATGTCGGCGCGCACGGCCTCGGCGTTGGTGGTCGAGAGGTATTCGAGCTTGACGTTGCTGTCGAGTCCCGCGCCGACGACCTCGAGCTTGGCCGCGCCCAGGAGCCGCGCGACCATCGGGCGAGTCAGGTTGACGCCCTGCACCCGATCCAGCGGCGCGCGGCGGTGGGTGCGGAAGAGGATGCCGCTTCGCACCTCGACGTCGTCGCCGGTGATGCGGAACGTGTGGAAGCGCCACGACAGCCAGAAGCCGCCCAACAGGAGCAGCAGCACGGCCAGCACCGCCAGCAGCGCGAGCAGGATGAGGTTGTTGCTGACGACGTAGTCGACGGGGTCGGCCTCGTAGCGTTCCAGGTCGGCGACGGCAGGGAAAAGCCAGCCGATGATGCGGTCGCGCAGGTTCGTGATGACGATGCCGAGCACGACCACGAGGAACAGCCCGCCGCGCAGCACGGGGGTGAGAGGGTGCAGTCGATGCCACTCGCCGTCGCTGAGCGGCGAGCGCACGTCGGCGACGGCGGCGGGATCGGTCACAGGCCGGTCCGTCGTGTCTCTGCCACCGCGATCAGCGTGTCGCGCAGCAGCTCGGCGGCCGACTGCTGAAGACCCGGGATCACGACGCCGGTGGTCGCCGCAGCGGTCACGAGCTTGAGCTGGGCAATGCCGAAGACGCGGTCGAGAGGCCCGTGGGTGATGTCGACGAGCTGCATGCGCCCGTAGGGGACGGCGACCATGCGCTGCCAGAGGATGCCGCGGCGGAACACGAGGTCGTCCTCGCGCAGCTGGTAGCCGTAGGCGCGGGCCTGGCGCGGGAGGATCACGAGCGTCCAGACCGTCACGACGGTGACGACGCCCGCCGGGATCCACACCCAGCCGAGCCGCAGCAGGAGCGCACCGACGAGCGCCGCGGCGATGACGAGCACGAGGAAGGCGATCGTCGAGATCAGCCGCACCCAGACGTAGTTGCGCGAGAGCTGATGCCAGGTGCCGTCGCCCAGCGGCAGCCGCTTCGTGCTGCGCGGCTCGAGGATGCGGTCGTAGGTGGCCTCGTCGAGCACGCCTTCACCCCCGGTCGTCGAGCGAGCGACGGGAGTCGACACGCCGTCCGCCAGCGAAACGACGTCAGTCGTGGTGGGAGAGTCCGAGTCCGGGTTCGGGAGGTCCGGGGTGTTCGTCATCGTCGTCCTTCCGGATGGTGCAGAGGTGCTCGGCGACGAGTCCCGCCGCGACCAGCACGAGGCCGCCGACGATCGCGGCGATCACCGGTCCTGTCGAGCCTAACGAGGGCGCGACGGGTCGGGTGAGCAGGAAGGCCAGAAGTCCCGCCGCGACACCAGCGACACCGGCACCGACGAGCGTCGACGCCTTCGCCAGCATCGCGATGCGGACGGCGCGGAAGGGATCGACCGGGGCGGCCTGCGCGCCGGCGGTCGCTCGCCGGATCGGCAACGCGAACAGCACGAGGGCGATGCCGAGCAGCACGAGCAGGATCGGCAACAGGAACGACGGCGTGAAGGTGGGGCGTCCTGTCGCCGTCAGCACCTGGTCGACGGCGAACCCGAGGAACACGCCGATCGCGATGGCGACGACGATCGTGCCCGCTTTGGTGCGCTTCACGCCGCGCCCCCCTCCGGCGCCGGCTCGGCATCCGCGCCCGCCCCCGCTTCGGCCTCCCGCAGCGCTGCGAGCAGATCGCGCACGCGCCCGACGCCGGGCAGCACGGCCTCGGGGTCGACCTGCAGCCACGGCTCGAGCACGAAGGTCCGCTCCCCCGCGCGCGGGTGCGGGAGGGTGAGCGTCGGGTCGGCGGAGCGCACGTCGCCGTAGGCGATAAGGTCGAGATCGAGGGTGCGGCTCTGCCAGCGGAGGTCGTCGACGCGGCGTGGCGGGCGCCCGTGCGCCTCTTCGATCGCGTGGAGGTACCCGAGCAGCACGGAGGGGGCGAGGCGGGTCGTCACGAGCGCGACGGCGTTGAGGTAGGCGGGGGCCTCTTCATCGGGACCGTCCAGCGTCAGCGCCACCGTCTCGATGGGCGCCGAGGCGACGACACGCGTCGTCAGCGGCAGACGCGCGAGCTCTTCGAGGGCCGCCGTCATGGTGGCCTGCCGGTCGCCCAGGTTGGCGCCGATCGCGATCACCGCGACCGTCTCGGCGGAGCTCGGGGCAGGCATGTCGTCGGAGAAGCCCTGCGCGAGGCGGCGGTTCATGCGGGCACTCCTTCACGGGCGCGACGGATCGTCACGCTCACGTCGTCGAACGGAACCGCGATGGGCGCCTGCGGTTTGTGGATCGTGACCTCGACGGCATCCACCCGGGCGTACGCGAGGGCCCGATCGGCGATGCGCTGCGCGACGGTCTCGAGGAGGTCGGCCGGGTCTCCGGAGAGCACCGCGGCGACCTGGTCGGCGAACTCGCCGTAGTGCACGGTGTCGGCCACGTCGTCGCTGCGGGCGGCGTCGGCGAGCGAGAGCTCCAGCACGACGTCAGCGATGAAGACCTGGCCCTCGCGACGCTCGTGCTCATAGACCCCGTGGTAGCCGGTGGCCCGGATGCCGGTGAGGGTGATCCGGTCGCTCATGCGCCTCCTCCGTCGTTCTCACCGCTCCACCGCGCCCACACCGCGAGCGCGTCGCGGGTGGCTGCGGCGTCGTGCACGCGCACGGCCCACGCTCCGGCCTGCGTCGCGAGCACGCTCGTGACGGCGGTCGCGAGGTCGCGTCGCCGGGTCGAGACCTCCGCGCCGTCGGCAGGCGCGAGCGCCTCCGCGAGGAAGCGCTTGCGGCTGGTGCCGACGAGCACCCGCGGCCCGATCGCGACGATGCGCTCGAGGGCGCGCAGCGCCTCCCAGTTCTGCGGGCCGCGCTTGCCGAAGCCGATTCCCGGATCGAGGATGACCCGCTCGGGCGAGATCCCCGCCGCGACAGCCGCGGCGAGGCGTCCCTCGAGCTCGGCGACGAGGTCACGGGCGAGGTCGGCGTAGGCCGCATGGGCGTACATGTCGGCGGAGTGGCCGCGCCAGTGCTGCAGGACGACGTCGACGTCGGATGCCGCGACCACCCCGAGCATGTCGGCATCTGCCAGCCCGCCCGAGACGTCGTTGACGATGCGCGCGCCGGCATCGATCGCCGCCTGCGCGGTGCTCGCGTTCATCGTGTCGATGCTGACGAGGGCGCCCTCCGCCGCGAGCGCCGCCACCACGGGCAGCACGCGCGCCTGCTCCTCGGCCGGGGCCACCCGCTCGGCGCCCGGCCGCGTCGACTCTCCGCCGACGTCGAGGATGTGGGCGCCGTCGATGCGCAGCGCCACGCCGTGTGCGATTGCGGCGTCGGCCGCGAGGAAGCGCCCGCCGTCGCTGAACGAGTCGGGCGTGACGTTGACGATGCCCATGATCGCGGTCATGCGGGCGTCCCCGTCACGAGCATCATGATCTCGGCGCGTGCAGACGGCTCGGCCAGCTCGCCACGCGCGGCGATGGTGACGGTCGCGGCATCCGGCTGGCGTCCTCCGCGCATCGTGACGCACTCGTGGCGCGCGGCGAGCACGACGAGCACGCCGCGCGCATCGAGGGCCGCGGCGATGGTGTCGGCGATCTGCTCTCCCAGCCGTTCCTGCACCTGCGGGCGGGCCGCGAGCACGTCGACGACCTTGGGGAGCGCACCGAGGCCCACCACCTGCTCGCCCGGCAGGTACGCGATGTGCGCACGCCCCGCGAAGGGCAGCAGGTGATGCTCGCAGACGGAGCGGAAGCGGATGTCGCGCAGCAGCACCGCACCGGAGGGCAGCGTGTCGGGCGCCGGCCCGCGCGAGACGCTGATGGTGTGGGCCAGCGGCTCGGCGGCATCCTGACCCACGCCCGAGAAGAACTCGGCGTAGGCGTCGGCGACCCGCTGCGGGGTCGCCTTCAGCCCCGGGCGATCGGGGTCCTCCCCGATCGCGACGAGGATGTCGCGCACGGCGGCGGCGACGCGGTCTCGATCGACGGCCACGTCACGAGCCTAGGCGGTGGCGGGGCGCGCCTGCCCGCTCGGACGTCGCTGCGCCGCGGTCTGCGCCGCGGGCTGCTCCTCCGCGACGGATGCCGCGGCCAGCCCGGCCTCGTCCTGACGACGGGGCACGTCCACCGGCGGCAGCATCGAGACGGGGCGGTCGTCGCTGGAGAGCCACTGCGGGCGCGGCGGGAGCTTCTTGACGTCGCGGAAGATCTCGGCGAGCTCGAGGTGGTCGAGCGTCTCCTTCTCCAGGAGGGCGAGGGCGAGCTTGTCGAGGATGTCGCGGTTGGCGTTGATCACCTCGTAGGCCTCGTTGTGGGCCTGCTCGATGAGATCGCGCACCTGCTTGTCGACGCGCTCGGCGACGCGCTCGGAGAAGTCGCGGCCGTGACCCATGTCGCGGCCCATGAAGACCTCGCCGGACGACGAGCCGAGCTTGACGGGTCCGACATCGGTGGTCATGCCGTACTCGGTGACCATCTTGCGGGCGATGCCGGTGGCCTTCTCGATGTCGTTGCTCGCACCGGTGGTCGGGTCGTGGAAGACGATCTCCTCCGCGACACGGCCGCCCATGGCGTAGGTGAGCTGGTCCTGCAGCTCGTTGCGGGTGACCGAGTACTTGTCCTCCAGCGGCAGCACCATCGTGTAACCGAGGGCCTTGCCGCGCGGGAGGATGGTGACCTTCGTGACCGGGTCGGTGTTGTTCATCGCCGCCGCCGCGAGGGCGTGACCACCCTCGTGGTACGCGGTGATGAGCTTCTCCTTGTCCTTCATGATGCGCGTGCGACGCTGCGGACCGGCGATGACGCGGTCGATGGCCTCGTCGAGTGCGCGCATGTCGATGAGCTGCGCGTTGGAGCGCGCCGTGAGCAGCGCGGCCTCGTTCAGCACGTTCGCGAGGTCGGCACCGGTGAAGCCGGGCGTCTTGCGCGCGATGACGGCGAGGTCGACCGAGGGCGAGAGCGGCTTGCCGCGGCCGTGCACCTCGAGGATGCGCTGGCGGCCCTTGAGGTCGGGGGCATCCACGCCGATCTGACGGTCGAAGCGGCCCGGGCGCAGCAGCGCCGGGTCGAGGATGTCGGGACGGTTCGTGGCGGCGATGACCAGCACCGAGGCCTTCGGGTCGAAGCCGTCCATCTCGACGAGCATCTGGTTGAGCGTCTGCTCGCGCTCGTCGTGACCGCCGCCCATGCCGGCACCGCGGTGGCGGCCGACGGCGTCGATCTCGTCGATGAAGATGATCGCCGGGGCGTTCTCCTTGGCCTGGTTGAACAGGTCGCGCACGCGGCTCGCGCCGACGCCCACGAACATCTCGACGAAGTCGGAGCCGGAGATGGAGTAGAACGGCACGCCGGCCTCGCCGGCGACGGCGCGCGCGAGCAGGGTCTTACCGGTTCCGGGAGGGCCGTACAGCAGCACGCCCTTCGGGATGCGGGCGCCGACGGCCTGGAACTTCGCCGGGTCCTTCAGGAAGTCCTTGATCTCCTGCATCTCCTCGATGGCCTCGTCGGCACCGGCGACATCGGCGAAGGTGACCGTCGGGGTCTCCTTCGTCACGAGTTTCGCGCGCGACTTGCCGAACTGCATGACCTTGCTGTTGCCGCCCTGGGCCGCGGAGAAGAAGAACCAGAAGAGCAGACCCAGCAACAGGATGGGGATGAGCAGCGACAGCAGGCTCTCGAAGAAGGTGGTGCGCGGGACGACGTCGTTGTAGCCGTCCTTCGGGGTCGCGGCATCCACGGCCGAGACGACCTCGTTGGCGCGCGCGCCGACGTAGTAGAACTGCACCTGTGTGGCGCCCTGGAACGGCGCGGACAGGGTCATGTCGACGCGCTGGTCGCCGTCGGTGTTGGTCACCTGGGTGACGGTGCCGCCCTTCAGGAGCGTCAGACCCTCCTGCGTCGTGATCTGCTTCGCGCCCGTGAGCGTCGAGATCAGCGACATGCCGATCAGCAACAGGGCGCCGATGAGCAACACGTAGACGAACGGGTTGCGGCTGAGCTTCTTGAAGTCCATGATCCGCTCAGGCTACCGCGCGGCAACTATGGGGCGTCTGTGCATTCGCCACAGGCGAACCGGGAGCGGCCGCGCACCCCCCGGTCGTTGAGCGAGCGCAGCGAGTCGAACGCCCTGCGCTGCGTTCAGCTGTAGACGTGCGGCGCGAGCACCGCGACGTCGCGGAGGTTGCGGAAGCGCTCGTCGTAGTCGAGGCCGTAGCCGACGACGAAGTCGGTGGGGATGTCGAAGCCGACGTAGCGGCAGTCGATCTCGACCTTGGCCGCCTCGGGCTTGCGCAGCAGCGCGAGGATCTCGATCGAGGCGGCGCCGCGCGACGCGAAGTTCTCCAGCAGCCAGCTGAGGGTCAGGCCCGAGTCGATGATGTCCTCGACGATCAGCACGTGCTTGCCGGTGAGGTCGGTGTCGAGGTCCTTGCGGATCTGCACGACACCGCTGGACTTCGTGCCGGCGCCGTAGGACGACACGGCCATCCAGTCGATGACGACGTCGCGGCGAAGCTTCCGCGAGAAGTCGGCCATCACCATGACGGCGCCCTTCAGCACGCCGATCAGCAGCAGATCCTTGCCGGCGTAGTCGGCCTCGACGCGCGCGGCGAGCTCACCGAGCTTGTCGTGGATCTGCTCCTCGGTGACGAGGACGGTGGACAGCTGGTCAGCGATGTCGGCTGCGCGCATTCCTCGATTTTAGGCACGCGTCGCTCACCGGTTGGACGCTAGTGATCGCCGCGGACGGTTTGGGGACTCACGATGGCGAGATCGAGGGCTTCGGCCTTGCCGGGAGCCGTGGAATACCACGCGATCTCCACATACCACCCGTCCTTGCGGTAGCCGTCGATCGTTCGCTCGCCGTCGGCGCGGACGTTCTTCTCCGACCAGCCTCCGGCGGTGAGGTGGGCGGCCATGGCCGCCGCCACATCCTTCGCCGCGTTCGCGACGGGAGCGGGGGTGACCGAGCGGTCGACGTTCCACCACGCCGGCGCGTCCGCGTCCTCATGCGACGAGATGTCGGCGCCGAGCGTCATGCGGGAATTCAACGCGCCCGTCGTGCCGGCGAGGGTCGCAGGGATGGTGGCGATCAGCTCGTCACTGAGCTTCTCCGCCTGAGCACGGTAGTCGTCGAGTCGGCTGTGCTGCGGGGGGGACATGCAACCTCCCAAGGAGATGGATGCCGCGACGACCGCGGCCAGGACGAGGAGACGGCGCCTGTTCATTTGACCTCGATATAGTGCGGGCTGTAGTCCGGGCTATCGACTCCATCGATGAACACCGGGCCCGCCCCACTGTAGGTGTTGACGAGGTCGTCGGGGGCGAAGAGCTCGGCTTGGGACCCCGTGATCACGGCCACCATGTTGTCGAATGACGTCGAACCGCGGGTGAAGACCTTGCTGTGACTGTCGATCACGCCCGTACTCTCCATGTCGCCTTTGCCGTGATCGCTCGCATCCACGAACCCCGTCTCCAGCCGCGTCACGGAGGGCGCGTTCAGCGGCGACTGGCCGTGGATGGCATTCCAATCGCCGTTGTTGCCCTGGATCAGGCCGACGACGGCATCGTGTCGAGCCATCATCGAGTAGTGCGGCACGTGGGCCGTGTTCGGAAAGTCCTCGACGCCGGCGACCCCGCGCCCCATCCCCGCGGCGGAGACGTAGAGGATGCGGTCGGCGTGCATGCCCGCCTTCTCGGCGAGGCCGACGGTCGCCCCTCCGTAGCTATGCCCGAGCACCGTCATCGTCGCACCGGAGGGCACGTTCACGGAGTCGACGAACGACGCGAGGCGAGGCGCGAGCTTCTCGGAGTACGACGCCTGCGTCGCTTCGGGAATCGTCTGCGGGAACGCGCCGCCCGCCCACTGGAACACCGCCGAGTCGTAGCCGGACGCCAAGTAGAGGTCCTGCGCGCGACTTTCAGAGAAGTCCGCCATGTTGGCTCCGGTGCCCGGCACCGATACGGCGGTGTGCTTCACCCAGGCCGGGATGTCACCGGTCTGCGGATCGATCGGCCCGTAGTACGACCCGATGGCCACTTCTTCTCGAGCAGGTCCTGGTATGAGGAGACGTAGGTCTCGTGCTCCGCGATCCTCGCACGCAGCACCGAGATCAGCGCACTGGATCCGCGAGTGGGGTGCGCCGACAGCTCGTCGATCTGCTTCTGCAGATCGTCGACCTCGGATCGACGACGCGCGATCTCGTTCTGGATACTGATCCGATTTGCCGTGACACGGTCGCGCAGCGGGATGCCGTCGAGGTTTCCGATCACCAGCGGGTCGGCAGACGTCAGCTTCTCCCGCTGCGCGGGCCTCAGCGCGTTCCAGACCTCGCGGATCGTCTTCGGATCGCCGAGGCTCGCGATGGATGCCGCGGTGAGCGCACTCAGGTCGCCCGCCCATACCGACGTCGCCGCCGCCAGGCCCCCCCGCCGACACCGCGCCGCCGCGCCCGACGGCTGCCACCAAGGAGATGCCCCGGAGGCTGCGCGCGGTGCTGTCGTCCAGCGATTTCCGGTCGGCGTGCAGCCCGTTGTACTGACGAGCCGCGCTCCGGTAATCGTCGATGGCGCTCTGCCAGCGGGTCAGGTAGCCACGATCTGAGAGGTAGATGCTCGACGAGATGACCTGGTCCCACGGGATCGCCCATCCCACGACAGCCTCCGAGGCTTGGTTCATCGCTTCGTGGCGTCGCCGCTGCAACCGGTCATACAAGTCGGATGCCGTCTGCAACCGACGCGCGGCGAGCGCCTTCAAGCCGTCGAGGCTGGATGCGTAGTCGTTGAGGATGCGTGCCGCGTCGAGGCTGGCGGTCGACGCCTCGCTGAAGCGTTGCGTGAGCAGCGACGTGCGCGCGACGAGTGCGCCCGTGGTCTCGGACTTGGTGGAGCCGAGCTCGGCGGAAGCCGACGAGGTGTGCGACGAACGCTCGGTGAGGTCGGAGGAACGGTGTGTGAAGATCTGCGCGAGGCCACGGATGCCGTCGGGATCGCCCTGGGCCGGGTCGCCGTCGATCATGGGCAGGCTCATCGCACCCCTCCGCCTGATCTGCCCTGCGCGAGTGAGGTATCCGCATCGTCGAAGACCTGAGCGGCAGTCGACACGTCAGCCGAAGCCCGCGTCGCCACGTCGACGAGTGCGGCCAGCGCGCCCCTCACGATCGTCTCGACCTCACCGAGCGCCGCTTCGACCGTTGTCGAGCCGCACGCATCGGTGGCGTCGCACGCGCTCGCCACGGGAGTGCTGGCCGAGTTCAGTTGTGTCACAGCGGCACGCAGGTGTTCTTCGTCGACCCTCAGATCGCTCACCGTCGTCTCCGCTCTTTCGTATCCATCTTGTGCGATCCGCGTCCACGCGGCGATGGGGAGAACTGCCCTCGTGGCCTTCAGCCCGACACGCGTGCGTGTATGCCCCGGCGGGGTTCACGCGGATAGCGCTGTGAAGGTCACCCGCGCCCCGCGGCGGTGGGCGCGGCATCCGGGGAGGTCGATCGGGCCCTGGCCACGCCAGTCGGTGACGAGCCGGGCGACCTCAAGGGTCTGGGTGCGGGTGAGGCTCACGCCGAACTCGCTCGCGACGACGTGGCGGATGATGCGGTGACGCAGCGCGGGCGGGTTGGCGGCGAGCGCGGGCACCGACACCGCGATGCCGGCTTCGGCGTGCTCGACGATGTCTTCGATCGTCTCGTCGATCATCTCGGCGAAGGCGGCGGCATCCTCACGCAGCTGATCGCTCGTGCGGGCGAGCGCCTCGGCGACGCCGGGGCCGAGCTCGGCTTCGAGCACGGGCATGACGTCTTGGCGCACGCGAACACGCAGGAACCGGCGGTCGAGATTGTGCGGGTCCTCCCACGGCGGCAGGCCCGCCGCGGTGCAAGCGGCGCGGGTGGTTGCACGGCGCACGTCGAGCAGGGGACGCAGGATGCGGATGCCGTCTTCGACCCGGTCGGGCGACATGCCCCCGAGGCTCGCGGCCCCGGATCCGCGAGCGAGACCCACAAGCACGGTCTCGGCCTGGTCGTCGAGGGTGTGGGCGAGCAGGATCGCTTCGGCCCCGGCATCCTTCGCGGCGGCGAGCAGGGCGGCGCGGCGGGCATCGCGGGCGGCGGCCTCGGGCCCACCCTCCGCACCGACCTCGACGCGGATGACGCGGGCGGGCAGGCCCCGCTCCTCCGCGACGGCGGCCGCGCGGGCGGCGACGCGGTCGGATCCCGCCTGCAGACCGTGGTCGATGATCGCCGCGGATGCCGTGACCCCGGCTTTCGGCGCCTCGAACGCGACCGCGTCGGCGAGCGCGAGCGAGTCGGCGCCGCCGGACAGCCCCACCAGCACGGGACCGGAGACCGTCGCGAGGACGGCGCGCACCGCCCGACGGATCTCGGCGACGGCGGGGTCGAGGCTGGGGCGGTGGTCCACGGCATCCACGCTAGCGACTGCGAGCCTGCCGACTAGGCTGGATGCCGGCATCCACCAGACCCCTCCGAAGGAGAACCAGCATGGGCGCATACGACGCCGTCATCGAGATTCCGCGCGGCAGCCGCGTGAAGTACGAGGTCGACCACGGCACCGGCCGCGTGTTCCTGGACCGCGTGCTGTTCACGCCGATGGGCTACCCCGCGAACTACGGCTTCTTCGAGGACACCCTGGGCGAGGACGGCGACCCGCTCGACGTGCTGCTGCTGCTCGACCGCGACCTGTACCCGGGTGTCATGGCCAAGGTGCGCCCGGTCGCCGTGCTGAAGATGCTCGACGAGGCCGGCGGCGACGACAAGGTCGTGGCGGTGCTCGCGAAGGACCCGCGCTGGGCGCACATCCAGGACGTCGACGACCTCGACGAGTGGACCAAGGGCGAGATCGGCCACTTCTTCGAGCACTACAAGGACCTCGAGCCCGGCAAGTGGGTCAAGGTCGACCAGTGGGCCGGCGCCGAAGAGGCCGAGCGCCTGGTCGCCGAGGCGTTCCAGCGCTTCCAGGACGAGGGTGCGCAGACCGCCACCCAGGGTGAGGGCCACGCCCCCAAGACCATCTGAGACCTGGTCTCACACGCGAAGAGCGGATGCCGGTCGGCATCCGCTCTTCGCATTGCGGCAGGCATCAGTAGACGTTGATGCCGTGATCGTAGAGCACGGGTGCCGGGTCGATGCGCACGCCCTGCCAGTAGACCTCGAAGTGCAGGTGGCAGCCGGTCGAGACCCCGGTGTTGCCGACGTACGCGATGACGTCGCCCGCGTTGACCCACTGGCCGTAGCTGACGTTGTAGCCGCCGTCGACGATGTGGGCGTAGCCGGTGATGACGCCGCCGCCGTGGTCGACCTTGACGTAGTTGCCCCAGCCGTCGCCCCAGCCGGCGTAGACGACCCGGCCCGACGCGGCGGCGTAGATCGGCGACCAGCAGGCGGTGGCGAAATCGATGCCGCGGTGCCCGGTGACGCAGCCTCCGGGGCCGCAGATGGTGCCGCGGTTGCCGAACCACGAGCTGATGTAGCCGGATGCCGGGCGCACCCACCCATCCGTGCCGGCGGAACCGCCGCCACCGCCGCCGCCTCCGCCACCACCACCGCCTCCTCCGCCGCCGTTCCCGGCGTTGGCGGCCGCTTCGGCTTCGGCCTGCTTGCGGCGTTCTTCGGCGAGGGCGGCCTGGCGCGCCTCCTCGGCCTTGCGGGCGGCTTCGACGCCGGCCTGGTAGTCGGCGACCGTCTTCGCGGTCTGGTCCTGGAGGGCCGCGAGCTGGGCCTGGAGGGTGCCGAGGTTCTTGTCCTGCTCGGCGAGCGCGGCCTGGGCGGCGGTCGCGGCATCCTGCGCGGCCTGCATCTTCTGCTGCGCCTCCTGCTGGAGGCGGTCGCGCTCGTCGCGGGCGACCCTGGCCTTGTCGCTGAGGCTCTGCGCATTGTTGCGAGCGCTGACCGCGTCGGCGTAGACGCCGCGGTTGGCCGCGACGAGGCGGTCCATCGTGCCGAGCTTGGCGAGCAGGTCGTCGGCGCTGGCCGCGGAGCCGGAGAAGAAGAGCTCCATCGACGGATCGCCGCCGCCGGCGCGGTACTGCTGGGCGGCGAGGCGTCCGAGCTTCTTGGCCGTCTCGGTCGCGCGGGCGGACTCCGCATCGGCTTGACTCTGCAGCGCGGTTGCCTCGTCGGCGGCCTGCTCGAACGCTTCCTGAGCGGCGAGGTACTCGCTCGCGAGCCGCTGCGCTTCGGCCTGCTTCGCCTCGACGTCGGCCTGGAGCGCGGCGATCAGACCCTGGATGCGGGTGACTTCGGCGGCCTTGGCGGCTTCGTTGTTCTTGGCGTTCTGCACGTCGTCCCACGAGGGGTAGTCGGCCGCGAACGCGGAGGGGCTGAACCGCAGTCCGAAGGCACTGACGGCACCGAGGCTGAGGACGCCGAGGCCCGCGAGGCCGAGGGCGGAGCGCCGGCTCATCGGGCCGCGCAGGCCCGCCATTTCTGTGGCGGTCGGCGCGCAGCCGCAGTCTTCCGTCGAAGCGGACTTGTCGGTCTTCACCTCGAACCTCCGTCTTTCACGCGCGTCGACCCCCGCCATCCCGCGATGGCAACACACGTCACACTAACAACATTCGTCACATTCGCCCAGGGGTTTCTCGTGATGAAACCGCTGGGAGACCGGGGTCATTCGGAGGCTCGCACGCGCCGCACCCGCGGCCATCCTCCCCCGCGGAGAGCGCGCGGCACGGCATCCCACGCCCTCGATTTCCGATTTGCTGGATGATCTCTTATGCTTGAGCGTCGGTAAGAATGAGCCTCCGGGTTCGCTCGGCCCCATCGTTTAGCGGCCTAGGACGCCGCCCTTTCACGGCGGTAGCACGGGTTCGAATCCCGTTGGGGTCACTCTCCGACACACAACTGAATACGTATGGCCCTGTAGCGCAGTTGGTTAGCGTGCCGCCCTGTCACGGCGGAGGTCGCGGGTTCAAGTCCCGTCAGGGTCGCTCCGAGCGACGGGCCCTTTTCTTTCGAGATCGAGGGCCCTTCGTGTAGGACGCGGCAGATTCTTCAAGCGGATGCCGCGCGGCTCTGTAGCTCAGTTGGTAGAGCGCACGACTGAAAATCGTGAGGTCACGGGATCGACGCCCGTCGGAGCCACACGGACCGTCGTTACAACGGTCCCAGAAACCCTCGCCTAGCTTCTACATGGCGGGGGTTTTGCTTTGCCCTGTTCAAGGGCGGTTTTCGCCTCCCGTCGCGGGAGGAACGGAGCAAGACGAAACGCGCCTCCTCTCTCCGGTCGTTGAACGAGCGGAGAGAGACGAAACGGGCTCTTCGGAGACGTTGTGCCGGTTTTGTGCCGGTTACGGCGCCTTTCGACGCGGCGAACACGACAACATCGGCACCTTCCAATCTGCCTCGAGCTGCGAAGATGCCCCGCGCGGCGGACGAGATCGCCCCAGTACCCGAGTAGGCTCCCGATGACGTCGTCACGCGAAGCGCCCGCAGGGTCGGGAGCCTACTCGGGTACTGGCAAGACGAAACCCCGGCGATGTGGCTGAGCCAGTGATCGTTCCGGGGTCTTCGTGTACAAGCATACGATCAGGATCCTGAATGTCAACCGAACGAGCCGCCCTGAGCGCTGAGGACTATGAATCGCTCCTCCCGCTTGTGACTGCCGAGCGGCTGGGCTCGTACTCCCGAGCAACAGATGGCGGCACCGCAGCCGCCTTCGCTCTCTACGAGTGGAACATGCGCGCAGCTGCGAGCGTGATGGAGCTCACCTCGATGGTCGAAGTGATCGCCCGTAACGCCCTCGACACGCAGTTGCGCAGCTGGGCGACCCGCAAGCACGGCCACCCGTCTTGGCTTGATGTCGTGCCGGTCGATCAGCAAGGACGCAAGGACATTCAGCATGCCCGAGATCGAGCGACCCACCGGGGACGCCGGCCGGAAGTTCATGGGCGCGTCATCGCCGAGCTTTCGCTGGGGTTCTGGCGGTACCTGGTCGAATCGCGCTATCTGACCTCGCTTTGGGTGCCTTCGACGCACGCCGCGTTCGCTCACGGACATCCCGACCTCCGCACCAGGCAACGCGACGTCGCGTTCCGGATGCAGCAGCTCAACTTCGTCAGGAACCGCGCCGCCCATCATGAGCCCATCCATCAGCGTGATCTCCGACGCGATTTGGGACTCGCCCTCGACCTCGCGCAATGGATCTCGCCTACGGCGGGCGAATGGGTCGAGAACACGACGTCACTCCCCGCTGTTCTCGCCGAGCGCCCGAGTTTCTCATAGTCTTCGCATCCAGTACAGCTTTTGTCCTCGATTCAGGGTACAAATGCCGTATGGCCAGTTCGACCATTGCAAAGCTCGGCGCGATCGCCGCTGAGCGCTGGGGGATGGTCACGACAGCGCAGGCGGCCGAAGTCGGGGTCTCTCGCAAGACCCTCTCGAATCTCGCGGCCTCTGGTGCCCTCGAGCGTGTCGCGCAAGGCGTCTACCGGATGGCCGGAGCACCGACGGGCATGCTTGAGGTCGACACCATCAGGATCCACTGGCTCGCTCTCGGCGGCACGGCATCCGTGATCGCATCGGGAAAGTCGGCAGCGGCGCTGCACGAGATCGGGGACTGGCTCCCTGGAGCATCCGAGTTCGTCGCCGCCACTCGACGGACCACGAGGATCGACGGGGTTCGAATCCGTGTCCGATCACTGGCAGCCGAAGACATCGTGTTCGTCGACGGTATGCCGTCCATGAGCGTCGAGCGGACGATCGCGGACCTCATCGAATCGCGGGAATACCTATCACTCGTGTCCGATGCCGTCGCGCAGGCGATTCAACGAGGGATTCTGCTGCGTCCGAATCGCCTGAAGGAGATGCTCGAACCGCTTGCCCGCCGATACCGAGAGCCGTCGGGGGCCGCGCTCATGGATGGACTCAGTGAAGCGGTGCCAAGCTAGGCCGCGCTTCGGAGGCCAGGCGGGTTCACTCGAACCGCGACGACGTAAGTGGAGTCCCGCCTAGGCCGTGTTGATCAAGTCGGTCTTGATCCAGATCAGGGTGGCGGCGAGGCAGATCGCGGCACGGTAGTTGCGGGCGGTCTTGTCCGAGCGCATCGCGATGCCGCGCCACTGCTTGAGCTTGTTGAAGCAGCGCTCCACGACGTTGCGACCCTTGTAGCGTTCCTGCTGCTGGTCGCCGAAGTCGATCGGCCGGCCCGGCTTCTTGCGACGGTGCGCGATCTGGTCGTCGCGCTCCGGGATCGTCGCCGCGATTCCTCTCGTTCGCAGCCAGGCCCGGTTCGCCTTAGAGGGGTAGCCCTTGTCGGCGAGCACCCGGTCCGGACGGGTCCTCGGGCGGCCTTTCCCGGTGCGGGGGACGCGGATGTCCTCGAGCACCGCGGTCATCATCGTCGTGTCGTTGACATTCCCGCCGGTGATCATCATGCCCAGCGGTCTGCCGCGCCCGTCGCAGACCAGGTGCAGCTTCGTCGTCAGCCCGCCACGGGAGCGTCCGATCCCGTGATCAGGCGGCTCGAACCACGGATTCTTGT
>NZ_JAUF01000015.1:0-22294 GCF_000585455.1 Microbacterium sp. MRS-1 | reverse complement strand
CCATGTCGAACTCTCCGCTCAGGACTCAATCAATGGTCCTGCCACAAAGTCTGACGCGCGACAGGGAAGTACGCGTCGACGTGGACGCCATCGGCGTTGCCGCGCGCCTTACGCCCGCCACTGTGGAGGTGGTTCTCGCTGTACTCAGTGAGGCGTTCCGGGAGCCGCTGTCGCAGACTCTGGTCGGTGATGATCAGGTCGATGTCGTGGCTGATCTCGCCGCCGACGCGGGCGTTCGTCGCCCACCCGCCGATGAGGATCGAGGGCTCGAGGTCGTATCCGAGCGAGTCGAGAAGCGCGCGCAGTCGTCCCTCGTCGTCTGCTCCGAGAATGGTCATCGTCCGTCACCTTCCTGGTCCCATTCGCGTGCCCGCACGAAGCTGTCGCGCAGGGCGTTCCGAAACTCGGATGCCTGCCACCCGGGTGTCGCGAAGAGATCGGCATACGTCTGAGCCAGACTCGAGAACCCGTTCCAGGTCTTCGCCGCACGCTTGTCCATCGACAGCACGCGTACCTCCTTGCCGGCGGGCAGGGTGGTGAGATTCACGGATGCGGGGAGGTACACGATGTGCTCGCTGAAGTCCGCCACGGCTCGGCCGTTCAGGATCGCGGTCGCTGCGTCGGCGCCGCCGAGGGCGTAGAGACCCCCGTTGCCGTCGAGGAGGGGGGCGATGCTTTCTCGAGTCGTCCACGCGAGGGTGTCGCGCTCGAGGTTGCGCCACGCGCACAGCATCGTCAGCAGCTTGTCGATGCTGACGACCGCGAGCCCGCCACGGCTGTACCGATCAATCGTCCCATTGCTCTCAAGTCGCTCGAGAGCAAGATACGCGGTCGTGCTCGGCACCCCGGCTTCGTAGGCGAGGTCGGCGACGTTCCGCCAGGTCCGCTGCCCTTCGAGAGCGCGATCGGCGAGTGCACGCCAGACCAGCTCGTTGCCCTTCATCGCTCTCCTCGGTTTCCAGGTATTCCTGCGATCACCGTTACGGGATTACATGTAACCATGATTACAGGAAAATCGGAAGATTGATCCACGCGATGAGCACGCGAAACTGGGCGTCCTGGTCAAGGTGTGTCCATCTGGTGTCCGGACGGTCGTCACCGAAGAGGAGCACAGCGGCCACGATCCCTTGAAACAATTGGGATCGGGGCCTTTCGCGAACAGACGCGACGGCGGGAGTCGAACCCGCAACGCACCCGGTTATGAGCCGGTGCCCGGGTCCGCCCGGATCGCCGCGATGCCCCGGTGAGGGGACGCCCCCACGCTAACCCGCCGCGACCGCCGGGAATAGGTGTGTGACCTGTGGTTGCGATATGTGTCCGCGCGTGACACGGGCGATCGTCGGGGTCACAGCGTCCGATCGAACGCGCCCTGGCGCGTGGAGACGATCTCCTTGCCGAGGGGCACGAGAGAGATCGGGATCATCTTGAAGTCCGCGATCGCCATCGGGATGCCGATGATCGTGATGCACAGCGCGATGCCGCTGACCAGGTGCCCGAGCGCGAGCCACCACCCGGCGAGGATCACCCAGACGACGTTGCCGAGGAACGAGCCCACGCCCGCCGTCGGCTTCGGCACGATCGTGCGCCCGAACGGCCAGATGACGTAGCCGGCGGTGCGGAACGAGGCGATCGCCCAGGGGATCGTGATGATCGGGATGCACAGCACGACACCGGCGACCACGTAGCCGACGAACAACCAGAATCCGGCGAAGATGATCCAGACGATGTTCAGGATCGTGCGCATGCGTCCATTCTCCCGGCCGCGCGGGGCTACGCGCGACGCCGGGTCGCCGCGGCATCCCGTCGGCGGCGTCAGAGCCGCGACCTAGACTTGACGGGTTATGAGCGACCCGATCAAGCCCGTCATCGTCGGCATGCCCACGGACGCCGCGCGCGGCTCGGGAGGCCGGGCCGACGAGGACCTCCTGGTCGGTCTCAACCCGCAGCAGCGAGAAGCGGTGACCTATCGCGGACAGGCGCTGCTGATCGTCGCCGGTGCGGGTTCGGGAAAGACGAGCGTGCTCACGCGCCGCATCGCATCGCTGCTGCGCGCACGCGAGGCGTGGCCGAGTCAGATCCTCGCGATCACCTTCACCAACAAGGCCGCCGGCGAGATGCGCGAACGCGTGCAGCAGCTCATCGGCGACACCGCGCAGGGCATGTGGATCTCGACGTTCCACTCGGCATGCGTGCGCATCCTGCGCCGTGAGGCCGACCAGTTCGGCTTCACCAAGAGCTTCACGATCTACGACTCCGGCGACTCGCGCGCCCTCATCAAGCGACTCGTCAAGCAGTACGAGGCCGACGCGTTCGGGTTGACCCCGGCATCCGTCCAGGGGCGCATCTCGAAGCTGAAGAACGAACTTGCGGATGCCGAGTCGTTCGCGCGCACGGCCAACATGAGCGACCCCGCCGAGCGCCTGTTCGCAGAGATCTTCGCCGACTATCAGCGTTCGCTTCAGCGCGCGAACGCGTTCGACTTCGACGACCTCATCGCGCAGACCGTCTATCTCTTCCGTGCGTTCCCGCACGTCGCCGACACCTACCGCCGACGCTTCCGCCACATCCTCGTCGACGAGTATCAGGACACCAACCACGCACAGTACGCGCTGATCCATGAACTCACGCGGCCCATCGAAGACGTCGGTGCTCTGCTCGACGAGACCGACGGAGCGTCGCTGACCGTCGTCGGCGACTCCGACCAGTCGATCTACGCGTTCCGCGGCGCGGACATCCGCAACATCACCGAGTTCGAGCGCGACTACCCGGGTGCGAAGGTCGTGCTGCTCGAGCAGAACTACCGCTCGACCCAGAACATCCTGACGGCGGCCAACGCCGTCATCAGCAACAACTTCGACCGCAAGGACAAGAAGCTCTGGACCGACGTCGGCGCGGGAGACAAGATCGTCGGCTTCACCGGCTACTCCCAGCACGACGAGGCCCAGTTCGTCGCCGACGAGGTCGAGGCGCTCCATCGGGCCGGACTGCCCTACGGCGAGATGGCGGTGTTCTACCGCACGAACTCGCAGTCCCGCGCGCTGGAGGAGATCTTCATCCGCGCCGCCGTGCCGTACAAAATCATGGGCGGCACGAAGTTCTACGAGCGCGCCGAGATCAAAGACGCGATGGCCTACCTCATCGCCGTCGCGAACCCCGCCGACGAGCTGAGCGTCCGCCGCATCCTGAACAAGCCCCGTCGCGGCATCGGCGACGTCACGGAGACCTCGATCGCCCGTTACGCCGCCGACCAGGACATCACCTTCCGCGATGCGCTCGCCAACGCGTCGGCGCTGGGAGTCGGCCCCAAGATCCAGGCCGCGATCGCCCAGCTCGACGCCGTGCTCGCCGAGGCGACGGCCATCATGCTGCCCGCGACGGGCGAGGCGCCGCCGTCGACGTCCGTCGCCGAAGGCCTCACCCTGCTCCTCAACAAGAGCGGCTATCTCGACGCCCTGCGCATGTCGAAGGACCCGCAGGACGAGGCGCGCGTCGAGAACCTCGACGAGCTCGTGGCCGTCACCCGCGAGTTCGCCCGCAACAACCCCGACGGCACGATCCTCGACTTCCTCACCGAGGTGGCGTTGGTCTCGGATGCCGATGACCTCGCCGACGCCTCGGGCTCGGTATCGCTGATGACGATGCACACCGCGAAGGGCCTCGAGTACGACGCCGTGTTCGTCACCGGTGTCGAAGAGGACCTCATCCCGCATCGCATCTCCGCGGGAGAGCCGGGCGGCCCGCAAGAGGAACGCCGCCTGTTCTACGTCGCGCTCACGCGCGCCCGCAAGCGCCTGCACCTCTCGCTCGCCATGACCCGCGCCCAGTTCGGTGAGGTCTCGGTCGCGATGCCCTCACGCTTCCTGCAGGAGATCCCCCACGAGCTCATCGACTGGCGCCAGTCGCCGGGAGACATCAACGCGCGTGGTCAGGGTGGATCGCGAGCGCTCAACGGACGGAGACCTGGCGGCTTCGGTGGTGCGGGCGCATCGGGCGGCTCGCGCTACGGCGACGATCTCGTCCCGCTGCCCCGGCGGGACAAGCCCGCGGGCGACCTCGCGAAGTTCGCCAACCGCATCCCCGCGAAGGTGCGCGACAACGGCGAGATGGAGCTGGCGCCCGGTGATCGCATCCGCCACGAGGACTTCGGGGAAGGCCGCGTCGATCAGGTGACGGGCGAAGGCGCGAAGCGCGTGGCCCACGTGCGTTTCGACCGCGCCGGGCAGAAGAAGCTCCTGATCAAGATCGCCCCGATCGAGAAGCTGTAGTCCGGCGGTTCGCGCTGTCGAATCCGGCACGCGCGATGCGTGTTTCGGTAGCGCGAGACGGAAGGGAGCGCGTGAGGCGGATGCCGCCCCGCCGCGGGCCGGTGGCGGTCCCAGCTAGGCTCGACCCCATGGCACTCTTCTCGCGGCGCGACCGTTCCGACAGGGGCGACGGCACCCCGGCATCCGAGGTCGAGTCCGTCGACACCGTTGTGGAGACCGACGAATCCGCCGACGCGGCATCCGTTGCGGCCGAGGGGGTGCCGCAGGTCGGCATCTCGGTCTCCACCTTCGGCGCCGACCCGACGGCTCCGGCGCCCGCAGCGCCGACGCGCCCCGCGGCGACCGCACCGGCTCCGCGCGAGATCGTGCCCGGTCTGGTCGACAACGCGCTGCTGCAAGGCGCCTTGGCGGGCCTGTCGGCGGAGCCGCAGAACACAGAGATCATGAACGTGATGCGCCAGGCGCTGCAGGGGCAGCTGTTCCTGCGGGCGCAGGGCGACGTTCAGGCGCTGATCGCTGCGGGCCAGCAGATCAACCTCGCGATCGCCTCCGTGGAGGGAAGGCGTTTCCTCCTCGCCTTCAGCGGCGGCGCCGCACTGCAGGCCAGCGTCGACTCCGAAGGCGGGGCGGCCACCTCGGTCATCGGGCAGCCCGCCATCGAGGTGCTGCGCAACGCGGTGGCCGGGGGATACGACGGCATCTACCTCGACCACGCCACCGTCGGCGCCCGCGTCATCCTGCCCACGGAGCTCATCGCCCGCGCCGTCGAGGAGAGCGAGCCCACGTTCGAGATCAAGACGCTGCTGTCGGCGCCGCGCGATGAGAGCACGGCCGCACGCGTCGCTGACGCCCTCTCGCGCCTTCCCGTCTGGGTGGCCGGCAACAGCGACGCCGAGGGGCGCATGGGCCTCGCCGAGGCGCGCACCCCCGACGGTCAGCGCCGCATGGAGGTGTTCTCGCACCCGTTGGAGGTCGTGGCTCTCGGCCGTGGCGACAGCCCCCTGCCGGTGCAGCCCGAGCAGCTCGGCCGCGCCCTGGCATCCGAGCCGGGCCTCACCGGCGTCGTCGTCGACCCGGGCGGCCCCTGGATCGAGCTCGACCGCGACGCGCTGGCCGGTGTCATGGCGCTCGCCGGCTGACGCGCGGACTGATACTCGCGGACGGACACGCGCCGCAGGCCCCGCAGATTCGGATGAATGCAGCGGATTCGGATGCCGCGCGGCATCCGAATCCGCATCCGTTGCCGGCCACCGAATCTGTGGCGATCCGCGCGAGCGCGGGATCGCCCCCTGTCGCGACCGGCGCCCGGCCCGTAGGGTCGGGGCATGGCCTCGGAGCGCATCACCCTCGACGTCGCCGGGCGGGACGTCTCGCTGTCCAGCCCGCACCGCGTGATCTGGCCGGAGCTCGGCATCACGAAGCAGGAGCTCGCCGAGTACGTGATCGCCGCGGCCGAGCCGTTCCTGCGGGCCAACGGCCACCGCCCCGTCTCGCTCGAGCGCTTCCCCGACACCGTCGACGGCGAGCGCTTCTTCTCCAAGAACCCGCCACGCGGTGCCCCCGACTACGTCCACGAGGTGATGTGCACCTACAACAGCGGGCGCCGTCACCCTCAGGTGGTGCTCGACGAGGCCGCGGCCATCGTCTGGGCAGTGCAGATGAACACCGTCGTGTTCCACCCGTGGGCCTCGCTCGCCGCCGACACCGACAATCCCGTCGAACTGCGCATCGACCTCGACCCGCAGCCCGGCACCGATTTCGCGGATGCCGCCGCCGTCGCACCCGTGCTGCGCGAGGTGCTGCGCGAGGCCGGGCTCGAACCGTGGCTGAAGACCAGCGGCAATCGCGGCATCCATGTGTTCTGCCCCATCGAGCCGACGCACGAGTTCCTCGACGTCCGCCACGCCGTCATCGCGGCCGGGCGAGAGCTCGCGCGACGGATGCCGGATGCCGTGACGGTCGACTGGTGGAAGGAGGAGCGCGGACGGCGCATCTTCGTCGACTTCAACCAGGCCAACCGCGACCGCACCATGGCCGGTGCCTACAGCCCGCGCGCCCTGCCGTCGGCGACCGTCGCGACGCCCATCACGTGGGCGGAGCTGGCCGACGGCGTCGACCCCGCCGCGTTCACCGTGCGCACGGTGCCGCCACGACTCGCCGCGGTGGGTGATCCGTGGGAGGGTCTGCAGGAGAACCCCGGTCGCATCGATGTGCTGCTCGAGTGGTGGCGACGCGACCTCGAGGCGGGCCTGGGCGAGCTGCCGTTCCCGCCCGAGTTCCCCAAGATGCCGGGGGAGCCGCCGCGCGTCCAACCCAGTCGGGCGAAGAAGGACTGAGCGGGTTCACCGCGCGGTCGCCTGACGGCATCCCCTCCGTCACCGGCGCCTCTGAGGCTCGGCACTCGTCGCCGGCCGGGTGACGGACAGGAGAGCATCGGCATGGGCACGAGGACCTTCGCACGCGTCGCCGCTGGTGTGTGCCTCACTGCCGCGACGGCTCTCGGCCCCGTCGGCGTCGCCGAAGCCGCCTCCGCGACCGCGCCCGACGACGGCTCCTCGGCCGGGCCGCAGGCAACCTCGCAGGTGGTCATCCAGGTCGTCGTCCCGCCGCACGAGCGCGGACCCGCGAGTCCCCGTCCCCACCCCTCCGCCGTTCCGGGGCTCTCGAACGCACGCCCCGTCGATGGGAGTGCGCTCGACGGTCGGCTTGCTCCGACGGGAGACCAGCTCACCGGAGCGCTCGTGTTCACCGCCGCTGCTGCTGCCCTGCTCGGCGCGGGGGCCCTTCTTCGCCGCCGCGCCGCACGGCACTGAATCGCATACGGCGCCCTCCCGCCTCCCACGCTGCGCCCACCCTGCGCCCACCCTGATCGCCGCCGCGGATGCCGGCTTCCTTCCGGCGACTCCGCTGGCGCCGGCGGCGACGATGACCCCGAGTCCGGGCTCGTGGGCCGGCGCGCGCCCGGCGGCGGGACTGCGGGTCGTCCTGCTGACGATGGGCGAGGAGTCGTCGACCGAGACGATGACCGACGCGGTGCGCATCTGGGCACGCGAGGTGGGTGCCGACCTGCGTGAGGTGAGGGCCGGGGCCGGGGCATTCCCTCGATCACCCAGGCCATCGACATGCACGCCGATGTCATCATGTCCGCCGGCGACGGCCTCGTGGATCCCCTCGCGATCGTCACCGCGAGTCACCTCGACCGACCCGAATGTGCTCGCCGTCGACTGGGCCGGGGCCGGCTTCCGCGGCGAGGATCTCGGTCAGGCCGCCCACCACGACCCGGCGAGCTTCACGCCCGAGCGCTGCCGCGACGCCGTGGCGGCAGGCGTTGCGGCGCTGCTCAGCGGACAGAACGGCGTCGTCGTCTGGATCCCCTGACGCCGCCGCGGGTCAGTCGGTGCGGGCGATCGCCTCGCGGCGATGCGGGCGCGCCCACCGCGCCGGGGTGTGCGGGCCGTCCCACACCTGAACGATCCCCCACACGACCGCGGTGATCGGCACGGCGAGCACGGCCCCGACGATGCCGCCCAGCACGGTGCCCGCGGTCAGAGCGATGAGGATCACGAAGGCGTGCAGTTGCATCGAGCGTCCCATCAGCACGGGCTGCAGCAGGTTGCCCTCCAGCTGATTGACGAGCACGACCACGCCCACCACGAGCAGGGCCACGACCCAGCCGTTGGCCACGAGGGCCACCAGCGCAGCGAGGATGCCGGCGAGGGTCGCACCGACGATCGGGATGAACGCGAGCAGGAACACCAGCACCGCCAGCGGCAGGGCCAGCGGCACCTGCAGGATCAGCAGGCCGATCAGGATGCCGACGGCATCGACCGCGGCGACGGTCGCCGTGCCGCGCACGTACGAACCGAGCACCGTCACGGTCTTGTCGCCGACCCGCAGCGCGCGCTGGTACGGCTCGCCGCGGAACGGCCGCAGCAGGAAGGCCCACATCTGCGGACCGTCCTTGAGAAAGAAGAACAGCATCACGACCATCAGCACGAGGCCGGTGATGAAGTTCGCCACGGCGCTGACGCCGGCGAGGGCGCCGCTGCCGAACTGCGCGCTCGTCACGAAATCGGTGAGGGCTTTCAGCCACCCGTCGATCTGGGCGTGATCGATCTGGAAGGGCAGGGTGCCCGCCCAGGCCATCAGATCGGTGAAACCGCCCTGTGCCTGCGTCGCCAGCTCGTCCCACTGGTCGCGCACCGCCCAGACGATCAGCCAGCCCACCGCGGTGAGCACGAGGGCGATCGCGAACAGGGTGATCAGCGTCGCCACGAAGGAGGGGATGCCGCGCCCGCGCAGCCAGGCCATGAGCGGTGCGAACGCCGAGGCCAGGATCAGCGCGATCACGAGCGGGATCGTCACGACGGTCAGCTGGCGGATGCCCCAGATGATCCCCGCGGCGAGGGCCACAACCACGATGATCTGCACCGCCCGGATCGCGAGGGCGCCGAAGGCGTCGGCCCAGAGGGTCCACGGTCTGCCCACGGCGCGCACGTGGACGCCGTCCGTGCCGTGCTGGTCGATGCGGACGGTGCGGTCACGGAACAGTCCCATGCCTCGACCGTAGACGACCGGTCGCCTCCGATCCGGTCACCGGGCCGGAAGCGACCACTCCCGCTCGGTGAGCACCCGTGCCACGGTGAGGCCGATCGCGAGGGCAACGACGACGAACAGGGCGGTCGTCGCATTCTGGATCGCCGCCACCGTGTCGCCGCCGATGACACCGGCGATCGAGCGGTACGCGGCTGCCCCCGGAACCATGATGAGAACGGCCGGTACGGTCAGGGTCACGCGCGCGGCGCGCAGCCGATCGCCGAACAGGTAGGCGCCCAGGCCCACGGCGAGGGCAGCGGCAGCGGCGGCGACGGCGGGATTGACGTGGGCGTCGACGAGCGCCAGGCGCCCGACGTTCGCCACGGCGCCCAGGCTCGATGCGGTCAGCGCGATCGCCCAGGGCGTGCCGAACAGCAGGGCGAAGCCGAGCACGCCGACGAAGCCCGCGGCGAGTCGGACGAGCGACAGGAGAGGCTCGGCGAACTCGGGCGCGGCGACCTGCGTGACGGTCGCGTCGAAGACGGTCGCGACTCCCCAGACGGCGGTGCCGGTGGCCAGCAGCACCAGGACGGCATAGGTGACCCGGGCGATGCCGGCGTTGAGATCCAGGCGGGCGAGGTCGAGGGCGCCGGTCACGAGCGGGAAGCCGGGAACGAGATAGAGCACGGCGCTGGTCAGTGCCGCGTCGTGCTGTCCGCCGGGAACGCCGAGGGCGACGAACACCTGCGCGGCGGCGAGGTAGACGAGCAGCGCCGTCATCGCCGAGGCGAACACGAGCAGGAACTCGTTCGTGCGGAGGCGGTGGATGAGCATCCGCACCCACTGGCCCGCCGCCGCCGCGATCCCGACGGCGACGAACTCCTGCCACCCACCGTTGTTCAGCAGCGCGAAGGCCGCACACGCCAGCGCGGCCGCCAGCACGCGCGTCAGATCGGAGTAGCGCCGCGGCATCCGCTCGACCTCGCGCAGCTCGCCCTGCAGGTGAGCCGGCGTCGTGCCCGGCTGCAGACGCGCCGTCAGACGTTTCAGGGCCGTCATGCGGTCGGCGTCGACGGTCGGACGAGGAACTTCCGCCACGCGTGTGCGGAACATCTGACCGCGCCCGGCGGTGAGCACGATGTCGGTCATGCCGACGCGGCAGTGCACGTCGTCGATTCCCACCGCTTCCGCGGCCCGCACCATGCTGTCGCGCACCCGCGCGGAGGAGGCACCCGCCCCCAGCATGAGCGATCCCAGGCGCAGCACCGCGTCCGTGCGGGCGATGAACTGCACCGGTTCGAGGGCGAGCTCCTGCGTCACCGTGGGTTCCAAGGGCTCGGACGGCGCAGCGGACGGCTCGTCGGGCGGGGCGGGGACCATGGTCCGATCCTCGCACCGGCGCCGCCGCAGGGCGAGGATCACGAGCCGGAACAACGGATGCCGATATTCACGGTCGCCGACCGATCAGCGGTCCTTCGCGCGCCCGTAGGCTCGGGATCACGGAGGAGGGGAGAGCGCCCCTCACCATCCGCACCAACGGATCGCATGTCCGGCCGCCGGAACCCGGCGCCGATGCGGGCGTGGGCGGGAGAGCCGGATCCGGCCCGTGCGGTGCTGCGCGGGTCGGATCCGTGCGCCGCGGCTTCAGTCCAGGACGTCCGCCAGGTCGTATGCGCGCACCTGTTCCAGCTGGGCGAAGGTGCACGAGCGCGGGTCGCGGTCGGGCCGCCACCGCTCGAACTGCACCGTGTGGCGAAAGCGTGCGCCCTCGAGCTGGTCGTAGCGCACCTCGAGCACGCGCTCCGGCCGCAGCCGGACGAACGAGGTGTCCTTCGTCGCCGAGAAGCGCGAACGGTCGGTCTGTCCGGTCATGGCGGTGCCCTCGGCATCCGTGACGACGAGAGGCGCCAGCTCGTCGACGAGCTCACGTCTGCGCACATCGCTGAAGGCCGACGCTCCGCCGACGTTGCGGAGATCGCCGTTCTCGTCGTACAGCCCCAGCAGCAGCGAGCCGACACCGTGGCCGCTCTTGTGCACGCGGTAGCCGAGCAGCACGACGTCGGCCGTGCGGGCGTGTTTGATCTTGAACATCGTCCGCTTTCCGGGCGCGTAGGGCAGGGCGAGCGGTTTGGCGATCACCCCGTCCAGCCCGGCGCCTTCGAAGCGGGCGAGCCACTGCGTCGCCAGGTCGTGGTCACCCGTCGTGCGCGTCACGTGCACCGGGGCGGGGACCGTCCGCAGGAGGTCTTCGAGTTCTGCGCGGCGCGTCGAGAACGGCTCCTGCTGGAGATCGCACTCGCCGCGGGCGAGGAGGTCGAAGGCGATGAACATCGCGGGCGTCTCCCTGCTCAGCAGGGCGATGCGTGAGGCGGCGGGGTGGATGCGCTGTGACAGCGCCTCCCATGACAGCCGCCGACGCCCGTCGGATCCGTCGAGCGCCACCACGATCTCCCCGTCGAGCAGGCACGGCTCGGGCAGCAGGGCGGTGCACGCGGCGACGAGTTCGGGGAAGTAGCGGGTGAGCGGCTTTGCCCCGCGCGAGCCGATCTCGACGTCGGTGCCGTCCCACGACAGCAGGGCGCGAAATCCGTCCCATTTCGGCTCGAACGCGAGGCCCCCGGGGGTGCGGGCGGGGTCGGGAACGGCGCTGACGGCCTTCGCCAGCATCGGTGCGGGGATGTCGTACGGCATGGCTCTCATCATGACGGCGGGGGCACGCGGGCGACAGGGGGCATCCGACGACTCGCGATGAGACTGAGTATCACTTATGATGGTCCGCAGTCTCATTCGCATTCTTCATCGGGATCGATCACCGAGACGCCGCGAGCATCCGAGGAGTTCCCATGGCCGCTGAGTACCAGGCCCCCACCGCCGACTACGCCTTCCTGTTCGGCGAGGCGTTCGGTCTCGACATCGTCGCCCGCGCGACCGGCGGCGAGCTCACCGCCGCCGACGGCGCGGATGTGATCGCCGGAGCCGGTGAGTTCGCGGC
The DNA here is from genome assembly GCF_000585455.1 of Microbacterium sp. MRS-1. Taxonomy (NCBI): domain Bacteria; kingdom Bacillati; phylum Actinomycetota; class Actinomycetes; order Micrococcales; family Microbacteriaceae; genus Microbacterium; species Microbacterium sp. MRS-1. The sequence continues at coordinate 10,501 of NZ_JAUF01000015.1, read as the reverse complement.
GTCCGTCCTCGCGCCGCTGCAGAGCATCGGCGATCGCGAGGGCGCTCGTCTCGTCGACGGCCAGGTGCGTTTGCCCGCCGGCTTCGCCGAGGCCTACGCCGCGTTCGTGGAGGCGGGGTGGATCAGCGCGGAGGCGCCGACCTCCGCGGGCGGCGACGGGCTTCCCGGGGCGATCCGAGCGGGCCTCGGCGAGATCTGGAACGCCTCGAACGCCGCGTTCGCGCTGTGCTGGCTGCTCACCGCCGGACAGATCCATGCGCTGGATGCCGCGGCATCCGATCAGATCCGCGAGACGTACCTGACGAAGCTGGTCTCGGGCCAGTGGACGGGCACGATGAACCTCACCGAGCCGGCGGCGGGCACCGACCTCGGCGCCATCCGCACGATCGCCACACCCCGCGGGGACGGCACGTACGCGATCCGCGGGCAGAAGATCTTCATCACCTGGGGCGATCACGACGTCGCCGAGAACATCGTTCACCTCGTTCTCGCACGCACGCCCGGCGCCCCCGATGGGGCCAAGGGGCTGTCACTGTTCGTCGCGCCCAAGTACCTCGTCAACACGGACGGCTCGCTCGGCGATCGCAATGCCGTCACGACCGTCGCCGTCGAGCACAAGCTCGGCATCCACGGCAGCCCCACCTGCGTGCTCTCCTACGAGGACGCCACCGGGTACCTCGTCGGCGAGGTCGGCGGGGGACTGGCCGGCATGTTCGTGATGATGAATTCCGCCCGCATCGCGATGGGGTTCCAGGCGACCGGCATCGCCGACCGCGCGCTGCAGCAGGCCACGGCCTATGCCGCCGATCGGGTACAGGGACGCGTCCTCGGCCGCGAGGGCACCGCGCCGATCGCGGAGCACCCCGACGTGCGCCGGCTGCTGCTGTCGATGCGCAGCGAAGTCTTCGCGATGCGCGCTCTGGGCGTCTACGTCGCCGATCTGTTCGACCGGGCTGAGCAGACCGACGATGCCGCCGTGCTCGCGATGGCCGAGTTCTTCGTGCCGATTCTGAAGGGCTGGTCGACGGAGGATGCCGTGGCGCTGACGAGCGACGCCATCCAGGTGCACGGGGGCATGGGCTTCATCGAGGAGACCGGTGCGGCTCAGCACTACCGCGACGCCCGCATCATGCCGATCTACGAAGGCACCACCGCGATCCAGTCCAACGACCTCATCGGACGCAAGGTCATCCGAAACCAGGGGGCGACCGCCGAGGCGCTCTTCGCCGACATCACCGGCACCGTCGCGGCACTGCGCGCGGCGGGCGGCGACGTCGCGGCGCGCACGGCCGCACGCCTCGAGCGGGCCGTGGATGCCGCGCGTCGCGCAACCGCCGATCTCATCGGCTTCGCCGACGCGCCGCGGGATGCGCACGCCGTCAGCGTGCCTTATCTGATGCTCCTCGGCGTCCTTGCCGGCGGTTGGATGCACGCGCTGGCGGTCGTCGCGGTCGCGGCCCACGCCACCCCGGAGGAGGCCGACGCGCAGCGGCTGACCGCGGCGGACTTCTACGGCGCGCACCACCTGCCGCGCGTGCACGCGCTCGCCGAGACCGTCGCCTCGGGGGAGACGGTCTGAGGGCGGACCGCCGCCCTGCCGGGCCGCCGCCGCCCTCGGCATCCCGCGCCGCAACTGCAAGGCCCGTCGGGCGACACGCCGCGCGGGATGCCGTGATCCCGGCGTGCCGTCCGCGAACCCTTGCAGTTCGGCCGGGCCGCCGCCGCGCCCCCGGTCGTTGAGCGAGCGCCGCGCGCCCGCCGCCGCCCTCGGCATCCCGCGCGGCAACTGCAAGGCCCGCCGGGCGACACGCCGCACCGGATGCCGTGATCCCGGCGTGCCGTCCGGCAGCCCTTGCAGTTCGGTCGGGCAGCGCGCGCTCAGAGCTCGTCGCGCAGGCGCCGCACGACCTCGGCCATCGGCATCCGACGGGGGAAGGTCGCCACGACGACGTCGTCGTTCTGCGCCTGCTCGCCGTCCGGGTGCACGCCGAAGCGGTGCATGAGCTCGTCGTAGGCGTCGGTCAGCACCGACTCGGGGATGTCCTCGGTGCCGCGCAGCAGGCGGCGCAGGACGTGGTTGTGCACCGCGGTCACGGCGGCAGAGAACGCCACGGCGTCGATCGAGTCGAGGCCCGGGAGCGCGGAGCGCAGGTAGTCGTCGAAGAGCCGCTCGTACTGGAAGACGGTTACGATCTCGCGGTCGCGCAGCGCCGGCACCTGGCGCACCACCGCGTAACGGCGGCGGGCGAGTTCGGGCTCGGCGGCGAAGTGGCGGAAGACGTCGACCGATGCCGCGCACGCCGCGGCCCACGGGTTCTGTCCGGCGCTCTCGCCGCCGGCCGTCAGCTTCTGACGCAGGTGCGCGAGGAGCACGTCGTGGTCGCTGAACACGACGTCGTCCTTGCCGCCGAACTGACGGAAGAAGGTCGACCGGGAGACTCCGGCGGCCTGCGCGATCTGCTCCACCGAGGTCGCTTCGAACCCCTGCGCGGCGAAGAGGTCCAGCGCAGCGGCGACGACGGCGTTGCGGGAGGAGGTGGGAGACGCTTCGGCCATGCCCGTGAGCCTAACGCGACCCGGACGCCCGTGCCGCTGCGCGGGGCGGGCGACGGTCGGACCGTTGCGGTGCGTCTACTAAGCTGGGGGATCGGTCGATCTCTCGATATCGAGATTGTTTGAGCACTTTTGTTCCGATACCGAGAACCCTTCGGCACGACACCCACTGACGCCCAGCGAAGGATTGCACGTGGATCTGTACGAGTACCAGGCACGAGACCTGTTCGAGAAGTACGAGGTGCCGGTGCTCCCCGGCATCATCGCCGACACTCCTGAGGAGGCGAAGGCGGCGGCCGAGAAGCTCGGCGGCGTCGTCGTCGTCAAAGCCCAGGTCAAGACCGGAGGCCGCGGCAAGGCCGGCGGCGTCAAGGTCGCCAAGACCCCCGATGACGCCTATGAGGCGGCGAAGGCCATCCTGGGCCTGGACATCAAGGGGCACGTCGTCAAGCGCGTCATGGTCGCCGCGGGCGCCCAGATCGAGAAGGAGTTCTACTTCTCGGTGCTGCTGGACCGCGCCAACCGCTCGTACCTGAGCCTGTGCTCGGTCGAGGGCGGCATGGAGATCGAGCAGCTCGCCGTCGAGAAGCCCGAGGCCCTGGCCAAGGTCGAGGTCGACCCGCTGACCGGCATCGACGCCGCCAAGGCGCTCGAGATCGCCAAGGCCGGTGGCTTCGACGACGAGCTGGCCCCCAAGGTCGCCGATGTGTTCGTCAAGCTCTACAACGTCTACACCGGTGAGGGCGCCACCCTCGTCGAGGTCAACCCCCTCATCCTGGATGCCGCGGGCAACATCATCGCCCTCGACGGCAAGGTGTCGCTCGACGACAACGCCACCGAGGTGCGCCACCCTGAGCATGAGGAGCTCGAGGACAAGGATGCCGCCGACCCGCTCGAGGCGAAGGCCAAGGCATCCGGTCTGAACTACGTCAAGCTCGACGGCCAGGTCGGCATCATCGGCAACGGTGCGGGTCTGGTCATGTCGACCCTCGACGTCGTCGCCTACGCCGGCGAGAACCACGGCGGCGTCAAGCCCGCCAACTTCCTCGACATCGGTGGCGGCGCCTCGGCGACCGTCATGGCCGCGGGCCTGGACGTCATCCTCGGCGACCCGCAGGTGAAGTCGGTGTTCGTCAACGTCTTCGGCGGCATCACGTCGTGCGTGGCCGTTGCGGAGGGCATCGTCAAAGCGCTCGAGATCCTCGGCGACGCCGCCACCAAGCCGCTCGTGGTCCGCCTCGATGGCAACCAGGTCGAAGAGGGCCGCGCCATCCTCGCCGCCGCCAACAACCCGCTCGTCACCCTCGCTGCCGGCATGGACGAGGGCGCCGACAAGGCCGCCGAGCTGGCGAACGCCTGAGCCGCGGCATCGGAACAAGGAACTAGGACTATGTCGATCTACCTCAACAAGGACTCCAAGGTCATCGTCCAGGGCATCACCGGCGGCGAGGGCACCAAGCACACCGCGCTGATGCTCAAGGCAGGAACGAACGTCGTCGGCGGCGTCAACGCGCGCAAGGCCGGCACGACCGTGTCGCACGTCGACAAGGACGGCAACCCCCTCGAGCTGCCCGTCTTCGCCTCGGTCGCCGAGGCCATCGCCGCCACCGGCGCCGACGTGTCGATCGCGTTCGTGCCCCCGGCGTTCACGAAGGACGCGATGGTCGAGGCCATCGACACCGAGATCCCGCTCCTCGTCGTCATCACCGAGGGCGTCCCCGTCGGCGACACGGCCGAGGCGTGGGCGTACGCGAAGAGCAAGGGCAACAAGACCCGCATCATCGGTCCGAACTGCCCCGGCATCATCACGCCCGGTGAGGCGCTCGTGGGCATCACTCCCGCGAACATCACCGGCAAGGGACCGATCGGCCTCGTGTCGAAGTCGGGCACCCTGACCTACCAGATGATGTTCGAGCTGCGCGACCTCGGCTTCTCGACGGCCATCGGCATCGGCGGCGACCCCATCATCGGGACGACGCACATCGACGCCCTCGCCGCGTTCGAGGCCGACCCCGAGACCAAGGCGATCGTGATGATCGGCGAGATCGGCGGCGACGCCGAGGAGCGTGCGGCCGAGTTCATCAAGGCGAACGTCACGAAGCCCGTCGTCGGCTACGTCGCGGGCTTCACGGCACCCGAGGGCAAGACGATGGGCCACGCCGGCGCCATCGTGTCCGGCTCGGCGGGCACCGCGCAGGCCAAGAAGGAGGCCCTCGAGGCCGCCGGTGTCAAGGTCGGCAAGACGCCGTCCGAGACGGCTGCCCTCATGCGGGAGATCATCGAGACGCTCTGACGCTCTGACGCTCGCCGCGAGAGAGGGGGTGGATGCCGCGGCATCCACCCCCTCTCTCCATCTGCCCCCGTGCCGAGCCGCTACGAATCCGCCGAGCCGCCACGAACGGGCGTGGCGGCTCGCGCGGAACGTAGCGGCTCGCGGGGGGGGGCGCGGGGCAGGCTCCCAGCAGGGACTGGATGGGGCCGCGGGCGAAGGAGATCAGGAAGCCGACGGCCACCACCCACAGCAGCGGGCTGATCTGCCGCGCCTTTCCGGAGAGCGAGCGCACGACCACCCAGCTGATGAAGCCCGTGCCGATGCCGTTGGCGATCGAGTACGTCATCGGCATGACCGAGACCGTCAGGAACACCGGCAGCAGCACGCTGAAGTCGCTGAGGTCGATGTGCTTGACCTGCGCCATCATCATCGCGCCGACGATGACGAGGGCCGCCGCGGCGACCTCGGTGGGAACGATCGAGGTGAGCGGCGTGAAGAACATCGCCAGCAGGAACACCACACCGGTCACCACGTTGGCGAGGCCCGTGCGGGCGCCCTCGCCGATGCCCGAGCCCGACTCGATGAACACCGTGGCCGAGGACGACGAGGTCGCCCCTCCCACGACGGCGCCGACACCCTCGACGACCAGGGCGGACGTGATGCGCGGGAAATCGCCCTTCTCGTCGGCGAGCCCCGCCTCTTTCGCCAGACCGGTCATCGTGCCCATCGCGTCGAAGAAGTTCGAGAACACGAGCGTGAACACGAGCATGATCAGCGCGACGATGCCGACCTTGCCGATGTCGAAGCCGAAGTCGACGGCGCCGAGCAGGCTCAGGTCGGGGATGCTGACCGGAGAGCCGGTGAGCGCGGGGATCGTGAGCCCCCATCCGCCCGGGTGATCGGTCGCCGAGCCGAGGTGCCAGATGGCCTCCACGATCACCGACACGACGGTGCCGCCGACGAGGCCGATCAGCATGCCGCCTTTCACCTTGCGGGCGACGAGCACTCCGGTCACCAGCAGCGTCAGGACGAACATGAGCGTCGGGATCGACGCGACCGAGCCGCCGATGCCGAGGCCGACCGGCGGTGAGTTCGATCCGGTCGCGGTCACGAAGCCCGAGTTGACGAACCCGATGAAGGCGATGAAGAGGCCGATCGCGACGGTGATGGCGAGCTTCAGCTGCACCGGCACGGCGTCGAAGATGAGCTTGCGCAGCCCCGTCGCCGCCAGCAGCACGATGATGATGCCGTTGATCATCACGAGGGCCATCGCCTCGGGCCAGGTGACCTCGTGGATGACGCTGAAGGCGAGGAACGCGTTGATGCCGAGTCCCGCCGCGAAGGCGAACGGCAGCCGGGTCACCAGGCCGAACAGGATCGTCATGACCCCGGCGGTCAGCGCCGTCGCCGCCCCCACGGCGGAGAACGCCAGCTCGTTGCCGACGATGTCCGCCTTGCCCGACAGGATGATCGGGTTGAGGATCACGATGTACGCCATCGTGACGAAGGTGACCAGTCCGCCGCGGATCTCGCCCCCGATCGTCGAGCCGCGACGGCTGATCTCGAAGAAGCGGTCGAGCGCCCCGAGCGGGGCGTCGGCGGAACGGGTGGTGGACGTGGGTGTAGCGGGCATGGATCCTCCATCCAGAACCGTAGTGGATGCCGCGGCGTCGGCGCCCCGCGCGCCCCGCGCCCGCTCATCACCCGGGTAGGTAGGGTCGAACCCGCATGAACCGCCTGCTCGTCCTCCTCCTCGCCGCCGTCGATGCCCTCATCGCGGCGGCCGTCGGCGTCGCCGTGGTCTTCGCGCCCCTCACCCTCTTCTGGGTGATGGCGCTGGGAGGCACCGCCGACTGGGGCGCGCTGTGGCCCGCGGCCGTGCGCATCTGGCAGCTCGGCCAGTTCGTCCCCCTGCACATCACGCTCGGGGACGACTACCTCGTCGCCGCCGGCATCGCGCCGCAGGCGGCGTCGTTCGTCGTCTCGCTGGCTCCGCTGGCGCTCGCCGTCTTCACGGCCCTGTTCGCGGCACGTTCGGGCGCCCGCGCGGCCCGCTCCGGGGCCTGGGCCGTGGGCGTGGCGGCCGGCACGCTCGTGACGCTGCTCATCGCCGCCGCGCTCTGGGCGACATCGCGCACTCCCGTCGCCGCCGTCTACGGATGGCAGGCGCTCCTGCTGCCCACTCTCGTCTTCGCCGTCCCCGCTCTGGCGGGCGCCGTCGTCGAAGCGTGGCGGATCGGAGACGACGGTCTCATCGATGGCCTCCGCGACCGGATCGACGGCGTCGATGCACGCCGGGGTCACCCGTGGGTGAGTGCCGTCTCGGCGGCAGCCCGGGGTCTCGCTGCCGCCGTCGCCGGGCTGGTCGGCGTCGGTGCGCTCGTCGTCGCCGTGGCCGCGGTGCTGCGCGGAGGGCAGGTCGTCGCCCTCTTCGAGGCGGCGCACGTCGATGTGCTCGGCGGCGCGGTGCTCTCCCTCGGGCAGCTGGTCTACCTGCCGACCCTCATCGTGTGGGGCGCCTCGTTCGCCGCCGGGCCGGGCTTCGCGGTCGGCGCCGGCACTGCCGTGTCGCCCGCCGGGACGACTCTCGGGGTCCTTCCCGGCATCCCGTCTCTCGGCCTCATCCCCGACAACCCCTCGCCGTGGCTGTTCGCGCTCGTCCTGCTGGTCGTCGCCGTCGGCTTCGTCGCCGGAGCGACCGCCCGCACCCGCCTCGCGTCCGCTGACGAGCTCGGCGCGCCGCGGGAGTCGACCACGGCTGTGCGCCTGTTCGTCTTCGGTGTGATCGTCGTGCTCGGAGCCGCCGCGGCGGCGCTGCTGGGCGTTGTCGCATCGGGCGCGGTCGGGCCCGGACGCCTCAGCACCGTCGGGCCCGCCGCCGGTCCGTTCGCGTTCTGCGTGGGTGTCGAGCTCGCCGTCGGCGCCGCGATCGCGCTGTTCTCCCCGGCGCGCACCAGAGACCCCGCCGGCGCGCCGGTAGACTGACCGGGTGCTGACGGTCGCCGTACTCATCTCGGGCACCGGCTCCAATCTCCGAGCCCTCCTCGAGGCTGCCGCCGACCCCGCATTCCCGGCACGCATCGTCGTCGTCGGCGCCGATCGCCAGGCGGACGGCTTCGCCCACGCCGAAGCCTTCGGCATCCCGACCTTCCTCGTGCCGTTCCGCGAGTTCGAGACGCGCGAGCAGTGGGGAGAGGAGCTCGACCGCCAGCTGCGGGTGTGGAACCCCGATCTCGTGGTGCTGAGCGGTCTCATGCGGCTGCTTCCGGCGTCGGTCGTCGACGCCTGGGCGCCCCGCATCATCAACACTCACCCCGCCTACCTGCCCGAGTTCCCCGGCGCCCACGGCGTCCGCGACGCCCTCGCGGCCGGCGTGACCCAGACCGGGGCGAGTGTCATCGTCGTCGACAACGGGGTCGACTCCGGGCCGGTCCTGGCCCAGGAGCGCGTCGCCGTGCTGCCCGATGACACCGAGCAGAGCCTGCATGAGCGCATCAAGCCCGTCGAACGGCGCCTGCTCATCGATGTCGTCCGCGCAGTCGCGTCCGGAGAGCTCCAGCTGTCCGCCGTCGCCTCCGACGCGCCTGCGTCCTGAAGAACCGATCCACCTCGAACACTGGAGCCCCGCATGGCCGGTCCTGCCGTCGATCCCGCCCTCTACCGATCCCGTGACCTCGTGCCCGTCCGCCGGGCGCTCGTCTCGGTGAGCGACAAGACCGACCTGCTGCCGCTCGCTCAGGCCCTGGATGCCGCGGGCGTCGAGATCGTGTCGACCGGCGGGTCCGCCGCGCTCCTGCGCGACGCGGGCCTCGCCGTCAAGGATGTGGCCGAGATCACCGGGTTCCCCGAGTCGCTGGGCGGGCGCGTGAAGACGCTGCACCCCAGCGTGCACGCGGGCCTTCTGGCCGACCTCCGGCTCGAAGACCACGAGACGCAGCTGGATGCCCTCGGCATCCTGCCCTTCGAACTCGTCGTGGTGAACCTCTACCCGTTCGTCGAGACCGTCGCCTCCGGTGCCGTCGGAGACGCGGTCGTGGAACAGATCGACATCGGCGGGCCGGCCATGGTGCGCGCCTCGGCCAAGAACTTCGCGAACGTCGCCATCGCGGTCTCGCCCGAGTCCTACCCCGCGATCATCGAGGCGCTCGGCTCCGGGGGCACCTCGCTCGCCCAGCGCCGCGAGCTCGCCGCGCGCGCCTTCGCGCACACCGCCGCCTACGACCGTGCCGTCGCCACCTGGTTCGCGCAGGAGACCCTCGAGGCGGAGGGCGACCTGCCCCAGCACCTCACGATCAAGGCCGAGCGGCTGAGCACGCTCCGCTACGGCGAGAACTCGCACCAGCGCGCCGCGATCTACACGCGCGCCGGCGCCCACGGCATCGCCCAGGCCGAGCAGATCCAGGGCAAGGAGATGTCGTACAACAACTACGTCGACGCCGACGCGGCCCTGCGCGCAGCTTTCGACATGGTCAAGCCGGCGGTGGCGATCATCAAGCACGCCAACCCCTGCGGCATCGCGGTCGCGGCGCCCAACGCGCTCGACCCCATCGCGTCGGCGCATCTGCGCGCCCACGAGTGCGACCCCGTCTCGGCGTTCGGCGGCGTGATCGCCGCGAACCGCACGGTCACCCTGAAGATGGCCGAAAACCTGCGTGACATCTTCACCGAGGTCATCGTCGCCCCCGACTTCGAGCCGGAGGCGCTGGAAGTCTTCGCCCTGAAGAAGAATCTGCGCGTGCTCCGCCTTCCCGCCGACTGGCGGCAGGAGCCGATGGACGTGCGTCTGCTGTCCGGCGGGCTCCTGCTGCAGGATGCCGACCGCTTCCCCGATGACATCGAGTCGGTCGCGAAGGACTGGGAGCTCGTCTCCGGCGAGCGCCCCGACAGCGCGGAGGAGATGGAGAACCTCATCTTCGCGTGGAAGGCCTGCCGCGCCGTCAAGTCCAACGCGATCGTGCTCGCTCAGGGGCTCGCGACCGTCGGCATCGGCATGGGGCAGGTCAACCGCGTCGACTCGTGCCGCCTCGCCGTCGAGCGCGCCGGAGACCGCGCGGCGGGCTCGGTGGCCGCATCCGACGCGTTCTTCCCCTTCGCCGACGGCCCGCAGGTGCTGATCGACGCCGGCATCCGCACCATCGTGCAGCCGGGAGGCTCGGTGCGCGATCAGGAGGTCATCGACGCGGCGCGCGCCGCGGGCGTGACGATGTTCTTCACGGGAGAGCGTCACTTCTTCCACTGATCAGGCTGACGCGGCGGCATCCACGGGGCAGGGTGGATGCCGCGCGCTGCCGTGTCCGATTTCCGCGAGCGGGTGGCGCGCAGCCGTGTCAGGCTGGACGCATGCCCCACGTCGACGCCACCGCCGCGATGACGTTCGACGAGCGCTACCGCGCCATCGACGCCCGTGACGTGCGCTTCGACGGTCAGTTCGTCACGGCCGTCCGTTCGACCGGCATCTACTGCCGTCCCAGCTGTCCCGCGCGCACGCCCAAGCCTGCCAACGTCACGTTCTATCCCACGTCGGCCGCGGCCCACGAGGCGGGGTACCGGGCCTGCAAGCGGTGCCTGCCGGAAGCCGCGCCCGGCTCGCCCGCATGGGACCTGCGCGGTGACTGTTTAGCCGGGGCTTCGGGTAGCGCGGTTGTAGTGATCCGGTAGCACGGGCGCGGCGATCGG
>NZ_JAUF01000014.1:0-89685 GCF_000585455.1 Microbacterium sp. MRS-1 | reverse complement strand
GAGCCGATAGGTCGGGATGGCGTCGAGAGCGCCGACCGGCCCGAAGGGCGCGGAGTGGATGAGCACGTGAGCGCCCAGCCAGCGCCGCGACGCCGCGGTCAGGGTGGCAGCATCCAGCGCATCGAAGAGCACCCCCGTGTAGCGGTCGACCGCCGGCAACGTCGGTGCGCTGCGCAGCGTCGCATTGTGGGCGATGTCCTCGCGCTGGCGCGGAGACATCTTCAGCACGCGCGCAGCGTGCTCTTCGTCGCCACTCAATGCGACGAGCGCGTCCACCGCCGCGTCGCGCGCCGCGCGCAGCTCGGGGAGCGCGAGCGCGCCGATGTCGAGAGCTCGCTCCCGCCCGCCGGGACGCTTGGTCTCCGACGGCGGCAACAGGATCAGCATGGGTGGTCTCCTCGCGCACAACGAAAACCACTCCCCGCCCGAGAAACAATGCGTCCTCGAGCGGGGAGTGGATGCTGGCGGTACTCAGCGGGCGATCAGGACTCGAGAGCGGCGAGACCGGCCACGATGGTCAGCTCATTGCCTTCCATCGAGAGGAAGCCGTCCTGCGCACGTGCGACGACCTTCGTGCCGTCGGACTGCGTGATGCGCACCTGCCCTTCGGCGAGGATCGCGAGAACGGGCTCGTGGCCGGTCATGAAGCCGATCTCGCCCTCGACGGTCTTGGCGACGACGAGGTTCGCCTCACCGTGCCAGACCTCCTCCTCCGCGGAGACGAGGGTGACGGTCAGCGCCATGTCAGCTGTTCTCCTTCTGGATCTTCGCCCACTTCTCCTCGACGTCGGAGATGCCACCGACGTTGAAGAAGGCCTGCTCGGCGACGTGGTCGAAGTCACCCTTGACGATGGCGTCGAACGACTCGATGGTCTCCTTGATCGGGACCGTGGAGCCCTCGACACCCGTGAACTTCTTCGCCATGTAGGTGTTCTGCGAGAGGAACTGCTGGATGCGGCGCGCACGCGACACGACGATCTTGTCCTCTTCGGAGAGCTCGTCGACACCGAGGATGGCGATGATCTCCTGCAGTTCCTTGTTCTTCTGGAGGATCTGCTTCACGGCCGTGGCGACGCGGTAGTGATCCTCACCGATGTAACGCGGGTCGAGGATGCGGCTGGTCGAGCTCAGCGGGTCGATGGCCGGGTACAGACCCTTCGACGCGATCTCGCGAGACAGTTCGGTCGTCGCGTCGAGGTGCGCGAAGGTCGTCGCCGGCGCCGGGTCGGTGTAGTCGTCGGCCGGGACGTAGATCGCCTGCAGCGAGGTGATCGAGTGGCCGCGCGTCGAGGTGATGCGCTCCTGGAGCACACCCATCTCATCGGCGAGGTTGGGCTGGTAACCCACCGCCGACGGCATGCGTCCGAGAAGCGTCGACACCTCGGAACCGGCCTGCGTGAAGCGGAAGATGTTGTCGATGAACAGCAGCACGTCCTGCTTCTGCACATCGCGGAAGTACTCCGCCATCGTGAGGGCCGACAGGGCGACGCGCAGACGCGTCCCCGGCGGCTCGTCCATCTGGCCGAAGACGAGCGCGGTCTTGTCGAAGACGCCCGCCTCTTCCATCTCACCGATGAGGTCGTTGCCTTCACGGGTGCGCTCGCCGACACCGGCGAACACCGACACGCCGCCGTGGTCCTGCGCGACGCGCTGGATCATCTCCTGGATCAGGACGGTCTTGCCGACACCGGCGCCGCCGAACAGGCCGATCTTTCCACCCTGCACATACGGGGTGAGCAGGTCGATGGACTTGATGCCGGTCTCGAACATCTCGGTCTTGGACTCGAGCTGGTCGAAGTTCGGCGCCTGGCGGTGGATGCCCCAGCGCTCGGTGATCTCGATGGTCTCGCCGGGAGCGGCGTTCAGCACGTCGCCGGTGACATTGAACACCTTGCCCTTGGTGACATCGCCCACGGGCACGGTGATGGGGCCGCCGGTGTCGCGCACCTCCTGACCGCGGACCATGCCGTCGGTCGGCTTCAGCGAAATGGCGCGCACGAGGTCGTCGCCGAGGTGCTGCGCGACCTCGAGCGTGATCTCCGTCGAGTCCTCGCCGATCGTGATCGTCGTCTTCAGCGCGTTGTAGATGTCGGGGATCGCATCGTGCGGGAACTCGATGTCGACGACCGGGCCGGTGACGCGTGCAACGCGCCCGACGACCGTCGTCTCGGCCTTTTCGGCGGTGGCGGTGGCAGTCATTGTCTGTCTCTTTCGGTGTGGTCGTTACTTGCCGGACGCCAGGGCGTCGGCGCCGCCGACGATCTCGGCGATCTGCTGAGTGATCTCCGCCTGGCGCGCGTTGTTGCGCAGGCGGGTGTAGTCGGTGATGAGCTTGTCGGCGTTGTCGCTCGCGCTCTTCATCGCCTTCTGGGTCGCAGCATGCTTGGCGGCGGAGGACTGCAGGAGCGCGTTGAACACGCGGCTCTGCACGTACACCGGAAGCAGCGCGTCGAGGACGACCTCGGGGCTGGGCTCGAACTCGTACAGCGGGTAGACCTGGCTGCTCGCGCCGGCCGACTCGACGACCTCGTCCGCCTCGACGACCTCCAGCGGCAGCAGACGCACGGTCTGCGGCTCCTGGGTCATCATGCTGACGAAGCGGTTGAAGACGAGGTGGATCTCATCGACGCCGCCCTGTTCCTCGCCGCCGCGGTCGTACGCGTCCAGAAGTGCGCCCGCGATCTGCTCCGCCGTGTTGAAGTGCGGAGTGTCGGTGTCGCCGACCCACTCCCCCGCCGACGCCATGCGGCGGAACTGGAAGTAGCCCACCGCCTTTCGTCCGACGAGGAAGTACGCGACCTCCTTGCCCTGCGAACGCAGCAGCTCGCCGAGCTGCAGGCCCTCTCGCAGGATCTGCGAGTTGAACGCGCCGGCCAGTCCCCGGTCCGAGGCGAAGATGACGACCGCGGATCGGCGGATCGTCTCACGCTCGGTCGTCAGCGGGTGCTGAACGTTCGAGTGCGTCGCCACGGCGGAGACAGCCCGCGTCACGGCCCGCGCGAAGGGCGAGGACGCGCGCACGCGCGCCATCGCCTTCTGGATACGCGAAGCCGCGATGAGTTCCATCGCCTTCGTGATCTTCTTGGTCGTCTGAGCAGAAGAGATCTTCTGCTTGTAGACCCTGAGTTGTGCTCCCATGGATTCTCTGTCTCAGATTGCGCCCGGCGTCAGCCGCGGCGACCCTTGACGATCTGCTCCTGGTTCACGTCCTCCTCGTGCGCGGCGGCGACCTCTTCGTGGCCCGGCTTGTTGATCGCCTGGCCCCTGCCGCCCTGGAACTCGAGGATGAACTCGTCGGTCACCTTCTCGAGCTCGGCGGCCGTCGCGTCGTCCAGCACGTTCGTGTCGCGCAGCGTGTCCAGGATCGTCGTGTTGCGCTTGAGGTAGTCCAGCAGGTCCCGCTCGAAACGGAGCACGTCCTCGACGGCGATCGAGTCGAGCTTGCCGTTGGTGCCGGCCCAGATCGACACGACCTGCTCTTCGACGGGGTACGGGTCGTACTGCGGCTGCTTGAGCAGCTCGGTCAGACGCGCACCGCGCTCGAGCTGACGGCGCGAGGCGGCGTCGAGGTCGGAGGCGAACATCGCGAACGCCTCGAGCGAGCGGTACTGAGCCAGCTCGAGCTTGAGCGTTCCCGACACCTTCTTGATCGACTTGACCTGAGCGTCACCGCCGACGCGCGAGACCGAGATGCCCACGTCGACCGCGGGACGCTGGTTGGCGTTGAACAGGTCGGACTGCAGGAAGATCTGGCCGTCGGTGATGGAGATCACGTTGGTCGGGATGTAGGCCGACACGTCGTTGGCCTTCGTCTCGATGATCGGCAGACCCGTCATCGACCCGGCGCCGAGCTCGTCGCTCAGCTTGGCGCAACGCTCCAGCAGACGCGAGTGCAGGTAGAAGACGTCGCCGGGGTAGGCCTCACGGCCCGGCGGACGGCGCAGCAGCAGCGACACGGCGCGGTAGGCCTCGGCCTGCTTCGACAGGTCGTCGAAGATGATCAGGACGTGCTTGCCGCCGTACATCCAGTGCTGGCCGATGGCCGAGCCGGTGTACGGGGCGAGGTACTTGAAGCCGGCCGGGTCGGATGCCGGGGCCGCGACGATCGTCGTGTACTCCATCGCACCGGCATCCTCGAGCGCACCCTTCACGGACGCGATCGTGGAGCCCTTCTGACCGATCGCGACGTAGATGCAGCGCACCTGCTTGTTGACGTCGCCGGACTCCCAGTTGGCCTTCTGGTTGATGATGGTGTCGATCGCGATCGCGGTCTTGCCGGTCTGGCGGTCGCCGATGATGAGCTGGCGCTGGCCGCGACCGACGGGGATCATGGCGTCGATCGCCTTGATGCCGGTCTGCATGGGCTCGTGAACGCTCTTGCGCTGCATGACACCGGGGGCCTGCAGCTCGAGGGCACGACGTCCCTCGGTCGCGATCTCGCCGAGGCCGTCGATCGGGTTGCCGAGCGGGTCGACCACACGACCGAGGAATCCGTCGCCGACGGCGACCGAGAGCACCTCGCCGTTGCGGGTGACCTTCTGGCCCGCCTCGATACCGGAGAACTCTCCGAGCACGACGACACCGATCTCGTTCTCGTCGAGGTTCAGCGCCAGGCCCTCGACGCCGTTGTCGAACCGGACGAGCTCGTTCGCCATGACGCCGGGAAGACCCTCGACGTGCGCGATGCCGTCGGCGGCGTCCACGACCGTGCCCACCTCGGTGGCGGCGGCACCGGTGGGCTCGTAGGCGGCGACGAAGTCTTTCAGCGCGTCGCGGATGACGTCGGGGCTGATGGTCAGATCTGCCATGGTGTTCCTTCTGTTCTAGCCAGCGAGGCGCTGGCGCAAGTCGTTGATTCGAGAGGAGACGGTGCCGTCGATGACGTCGTCACCGATCTCCACGCGCATGCCGCCGAGCACCTGCGGGTCGACGATGACATTGACGGTCACCTCGACGCCGTAGCGGGTGCTGAGCGCGCTCGCGAGGCGCGCCTGCTGCGCGGCATCCAGGGCGTTTGCCACGCGGACCGTGGCGACCTTCTTGCCACGTTGGTCTGCGACCAGATGCAGCGCGCGGTTCAGGAGGAAGCGCACCCGACGCTCACGGGGCTGCTGCACGAGCTGCGACGCGACGAGTACCGTCGCCTCTCCCGCCCGGCCGCCCAGCAGCTTCTCGATGAGAGCGCCCTTGGCCGCAGCGTCGCCGAGCCGACTGCCCAGCGCGAGCTCGAGTTCCGGGTTCGCGGCGACGACGCCGACGAGCTGGAACAGCTCGCCCTCGACATCGGTCGACGGGGCACCGATCGCGGCCGCGCGGATCGCGAGTTCCTCGATGCCCGAGACGAGATCCTCCGTGGAGGACCAGCGCTGCGAGACCGCGGAGCTCAGCAGCCGGACCGAGACCGGACTGTACGCGGCGAAGACGACGGTGGCGACCTGAGCGCGCGCCTCTGCGGGCGCGCCCCATGCGGAGAGCGCGCCGCTCAGCTGCGCCGAGTCGGCGATCTCGCGCGCGGCTGCGAACAGCTCGCGAGCGACCGTGAGGTCACCCACGTTCGCCGTCGTCAGCTCCGCCGTGGTCGTCGCCAGTGCCTGAGTGGTCGCGCTACCCATTACTTCGCCTTCTCGAGGTCGGCGAGGAAGCGGTCCACGACGCCCTTCGCCTTGGCGTCGTCGGTGAGCGACTCGCCGATGACGCCGCCGGCCAGGTCGAGCGCCAGCGTGCCGACCTCGCTGCGCAGCGAGACGAGTGCCGACTGACGCTCCGCCTCGATCTGCGTGTGCGCGGTGGCGGTGAGGCGGGCAGCCTCGGCGGATGCCGTGTCCTTGGCCTCGGCGACGATCTTCTTGCCGTCCTCACGGGCGGCATCGCGGATCTCTCCGGCCTCCTTGCGAGCCTCGGCGAGCTGCGCCGTGTACTCCTCGAGGGCGGCCTCGGCCTTTCGCTGGGCCTCGTCGGCCTTGGCGATGTTGCCTTCGATGGCGGCGGCGCGCTGGTCCAGCAGCACCTTCATCTTGGGGAGGGCGACCTTCCACACGACGATGAGGATGACGATGAAGCAGACACCCGACCAGATGATGTCGTACCAGGCCGGGATGAGCGGGTTGTGGCCCGTCTCCTCCGCGGCGTACGCGACAAGATTGTGCATCCTGTCTCCTTAAAAGAACTGGTGCGGGCGATCAGACGAAGATGAAGCCGGCGGCGATGCCGATGAAGGCGAGCGCCTCGGTGAAGGCGATACCGATCCACATGAGGACCTGCAGGCGACCGGCCAGCTCGGGCTGACGGGCGACGCCCTCGATCGTCTTGCCGACGACGATACCCACGCCGATGGCGGGGCCGATGGCGGCGAGGCCGTAGCCCATCGTCGCGACGTTGCCCTTGAGCTCGGCGAGAACCGTAATTGCGTCCACGGGGTGTTTCCTTTCGGGGTTGGGTGGGAGAGGCGGAAGCCGCTCCCGCTCAGTGCTCTTCTGCGACCGCGAGCTGGATGTAGACCGCGGTGAGGATGGTGAAGACGTAGGCCTGGAGGAAGGCCACCAGGATCTCGAACAGCGTGAAGGCGAGGCCGAAGGCGAGCGAACCCGCCGCCAGAGCCGACCACCAGCCGCCGAGGGTGATGAGGAAGAACTGCGTCGCTGAGAAGAACAGGACGAGCATCAGGTGGCCGACGATCATGTTCATCAGCAGTCGCAGCGTCAGGGTGACGGGTCGGATGATGAACGTCGAGAGGAACTCGAGCGGCGTGACGATGATGTAGAGGAACGGCGGCACGCCCGAGGGGAACAGGGCGTTCTTGAAGAAGTTCTTGGGACTCTTCTTGATACCGGCGTAGATGAACGTGACATAGCTGATGACCGCGAGCATGAGCGGGACGGCGATGATGCTCGTTCCCGCCAGGTTCATGAACGGGATGATGCCTGTGATGTTGAAGAACAGGATCATGAAGAACATGGTCGTCAGGATCGGCAGGAACCGCTGGCCGTCCTTCTTGCCCAGCAGGTCTTCGGCGATGTTGACCCGCACGAAGTCGAGGCCCATCTCCGCGATGCTCTGGAACCGACCCGGAACCACCCGCATACGGCGAGTGCCGAGCCACAGGAAGAGCACGAGACCGATCGTCGCGATGAACTGGATGAGGTGGATCCGCGTGACCGGGACACCCAGGACGCTGAAAAGGACGTCCGGGAAGAAATCATCGATGGACGGGCCGTGGAAGCCGCCGTCTTCGGCGGTCTTGGCGATCAGTGTCGCAGCTTGGGTAAACAGCGCTGGCTCCAGCTTCGGGGCACCGGAGTGATCCGGGGCGACGATGGTCGGTGTGAGCGTCACTGCGCACGCGTTTCGCGGAGCGCGAACGGGCGCAGAGACAGCCTATCAGCCCCGCGGGGCGTTATCGTCCGCGTGCGACGTACCGCTCGCGGCATCCCCCTCCTCCGGCGGTGCCGGCTGACGCGCCTCGTCGGCGATATCCGCAAGGGTGGGCAGCGTCACGTCGCTGACGGCGGGGATGCGCATCCGGGTCATGACGACCGCGTCGATGACGAGGGAAGCGACCACACTGACCACCAGCGCCACGAAGAAGACTCCGGGGTTGAGCCACGACTGTCCCCTCAGCAGGAACAGCACGACCAGGAAGACGACGAACTTCACGAGCCAGCCGCCCATGACGGCGCCGAAGAAGATCGGCACGTAGAGCGCGTCGCCGTACCACCGGTTCGCGATCAGTATCGTCCCCGCGGTGAAGCCGAGGAACACGGCGGCGAGGACGATGGCGATGATCGCGCTCCACAGCCCGGACGCGCCGGCGACGGCGAATCCGATGATCGCGCCGGCCACCGCGAGCGCGGCGGTGGCCGCGGCCGACCACAGCAGTGTGGTGCGCAGGACGGGGGTGCTGGAGAGGGAGGTCATGGATTCCTCGGGGTCGGATCGGACAACGTGGCGGCACCGGTCGGTGACGCGGGCGGACGCACGGACGGCTGCAGGGTGACGACGAGGCAGGCCGCGACGCCGATGAGCACGAACACGACGCCGATCCAGTAGTCACCCGGCCACGCCTGGGTCGTGCCGATGTACATGAGCAGCACGCCCACCGAGACGACGGCGGTCCACGCGTAGAAGATGAGCACGGCATCACGGTCGCTGTGTCCCATATCGAGCATGCGGTGATGCAGGTGCTTGCGATCGGGTGAGAAGGGGGACTTGCCGCGCGCCATCCGGCGGACGATCGCCATGCCGAAATCGAGCAGCGGCAGCAGCACGACGACCACGGGCAGCAGGATCGGGATGAACGCGCCGAGCAGCTGCGAACGCCCGAACACGTCGTTGTCGCCCAGCAGCGCCGGCGGCAGGTTGCCCGTGAACACGATCGCCGACGACGCCATGAGAAGGCCGAGCAGCAGCGCTCCGGAGTCGCCCATGAACAGCTTCGACGGATTCCAGTTGAGGGGAAGGAACCCGATGCACACTCCGATGAGGGCCACGGCGATGAACGATGCCAGGCTCGAGTAACTCGACGCGCCGGTATCGCGGGCGACGAGATACGAGTAGACGAAGAAGACGGCGTTGGAGATGAGAGCGACACCGGCGACGAGGCCGTCGAGGCCGTCGATGAAGTTGACCGCGTTCATCACGATGACGATGGCGACGACCGACATCGCGAAGCTGGCGAAGCTCGACACGACGAACTGCTGTCCGAAGGGGATGAAGAAGATCTGGATGCCGCCGAAGCCGACGACGATGCCGGCGGCGAGGAACTGCGCCCCGAGCTTGATCATCCAGTCCAGGTCGAAGAGGTCGTCGGCGACGCCCACGACGACGATCAGTGCGGAGGCGCCCAGCAGCGACCAGATCACGGCGGGATCGGCCCAGAAGATGGAGAAGTACGGGATCTGCGACGACAGCGCGAAGGCGACGAGCACGCCGAGGAACATCGCGACGCCGCCGACGCGCGGCTTGGGTGTGGTGTGCACGTCGCGCTCGCGGATCTCGGGATAGAGCTTGAAGCGCATGCCGATCCGCCACACCGCCCACGTGAAGGCGAGCGTCGCCGCGCCCGTCAGCAGGACGGTGAGCAGATAGAACCTCATGACGCGGAGGCGTCGTGGAGCGGTTCGGGATCGGGTTCGAGCAGGTCACCGAGCACCTCGCGCAGGCGCGCGCGCGACACGGCGCCCTCACGCAGGACCCGGACGGGACGATCGCCGGCGCCGACCAGTCCGGTCGCGTCCACGATCGTCGAAGCGACGCCGTGCGTGGAGGGGCCGCCGTCCAGATACACCGCGACACTGTCACGCAGCATGTTGTAGGCGTTGTGCGCGTCGACGGCCGCGGCCTTGCCCGTGAGGTTGGCGCTGGAGACCGCGAGCGGCCCGCAGTCCTCCAACAGCTCGAGCGCGATGCGATCGGCAGGCATGCGCACCGCGACGGTACCGTGGGTGTCACCCAGATCCCATGACAGCGAGGGCTGCGACGGTAGGACGATCGTCAGTCCCCCGGGCCAGAACTCCTCGACGAGCCGTTCCACGGGGGCTGGCACCTCGGCCACGAGCGCGCGCATGGTCGACAGACCGGCAACGAGCACGGGGGGCGGCGACTGCCTCCCGCGACCCTTGGCGGCGAGGAGAGCCGCGACGGCGCTGGCGCTGAAGGCATCGGCGGCGATGCCGTAGACCGTGTCCGTCGGCATCACGATGAGCTCGCCGCGACCGATGGCCTGGCGCGCCTTGCGCAGCCCGGGAAGCAGCTGCTCGGCGTCGCGTGCGTCGAAGAACTCAGACATATCCCCACCAGTCTACGTTTCGAGCGGCTCGGATCGCTCAACGACCGCAGCGGTCAGGGACGTACGGCCGTCGTCGCCCGGTCGCGCAGGGTGAGGTCCGGATGCGTGGCGCACGCGCGCCACCCGGCCGCGTCCAGGAGCGCACGGATCGGCGCCCCCTGCCACTCTCCGTGCTCGATCACGAGTGTTCCGCCCGAACGCAGCAGGCGCAGCCCGACCTCGGAGAGCACTCGGACGACGTCCAGGCCATCCGCTCCGCCATAGAGGGCGCTCGGAGGGTCCCAGTGTCGTACCTCCGGGTCACGCGGGATGGCGGCATCGGGAACGTAGGGCGGATTGGACACCAGCACCGCGACCGTGCCGTCGAGTTCGCGGAAGGCATCGGCGAGGTCGATGAACGCGAGTCGCGCCTGGGGGGCGTGGGCCGCGAAGTTCTCCTTCGCCCAGACATACGCGTCGACGGCGTTCTCGGCGGCGTGCACGCGCGCGTGCGGAACCTCGGTCGCCATTGCCAGGGCGATCGCCCCGGATCCCGTCCCGAGGTCAACGGCGATGGGCGCGGCATCCGGCACGGCACGCAACGCGTCGATCGCGAGTTGGGCGACCATCTCCGTCTCGGGACGCGGGACGAACACCCCGGGCCCGACGCGCAGTTCCAGATGGCGGAACGGTGCGACGCCGATGAGGTGCTGGAGAGGCTCCCTCGTCGCACGGCGGCGGATGAGCTCGTCGAACGCCGCGGTATCGTCCGGAGCCCGATCGCCGCGCAGAGCAGCGGCGAGCAGTTCACCCCGCGGAAGGGAGAGCACATGGGCGGCGAGCAACTCGGCATCGACGTCGGGCGTGGGGACGCCCGCGGCGGCGAGGGTCGCCGACGCGGCGCGCAGCAGCGCGGACAGGTCGGCAGGCGGGCCGGAGACAGGCGGAGAGGTCATCAGCTTCTCCACCCTAGCCGCGAGCGCTCGGACCCGCCGCGGGAGCCCCGCACCCACCGTGAAGATTCGTCACATTCGACTCGGGAATACAGGCGACGCTTAGGCTGGTTCGACACGCTGACGAGGGAGCGCACGAACGCGCGACCCGGCGACACCCGCCCCGCACGAAAGGCAAGCCATGTCCGGCATCCACTCCGACATCACGAGCGCATTCGGCAACACCCCACTGGTGCGCCTGAACCGCATCAGCGAGGGCCTGCCCGGCACGGTGCTCGCCAAGCTCGAGTTCTACAACCCCGCGTCCTCCGTGAAGGACCGTCTGGGCATCGCCATCGTCGATGCGGCCGAAGCCTCCGGTGCACTGCAGCCCGGCGGCACGATCGTCGAGGGCACGAGCGGCAACACCGGCATCGCACTGGCGATGGTCGGCGCCGCACGCGGCTACAAGGTCATCCTCACGATGCCGGCATCGATGTCGGTCGAGCGCCGCATGCTCCTGAAGGCATACGGAGCGGAGCTCGTGCTCACCGAGCCCGCACTCGGGATGAAGGGCGCGGTCGCGAAGGCCGAGGAGATCGCCGCCGCCACGCCGGGCGCGGTCCTGGCCAAGCAGTTCGCGAACGAGGCGAACCCCGCCATCCACCGCAAGACGACGGCGGAGGAGATCCTCCGCGACACCGACGGGGAGATCAGCTACTTCGTCGCCGGCATCGGCACCGGCGGAACCATCACGGGTGTCGGCCAGGTCCTCAAGGAGCGCGTGCCCGAGGCGAAGGTCATCGCCGTCGAGCCCGCCGACTCCCCGCTGTTGACCAAGGGAACCCCCGGACCCCACAAGATCCAGGGCATCGGTCCCAACTTCATTCCGGAGATCCTCGACCAGGGCGTGATCGACGAGGTCGTGGATGTCGAGTTCGACGACGCCATCCGCGTGGCACGAGAGGTGGCGACCACCGAGGGGATCCTGGTCGGCATCTCGTCGGGCGCCGCCATCTGGGCAGCCCTGCAGATCGCCGCGCGTCCGGAGGCCGAGGGCAAGAACATCGTCGTGATCATCCCCTCCTTCGGCGAGCGCTACCTCTCCACCGCGCTCTACGAGCACCTGCGCGAGGACTGATCCCCCGCGTGAGTGGCACCTCTACCGATACCGCTGCGCCGCGGCTCGGGGCCTTCGCACGCGTCCGTGAAGACATCGCGGCCGCGAAGCTGAGAGACCCCGCAGCCCGCGGCGCAGCGGAGATCGCGGTTCTGTACTCCGGTCTGCACGCCATCTGGATCTACCGCGTCGCGCACGCGCTGTGGCGTCGCGGGTGGCGCTTCGCCGCGCGGGCTCTCTCCCAGGCGGCGCGGTGGGTGACGGGAGTGGAGATCCACCCCGGCGCGACGATCGGCCGCCGCTTCTTCATCGATCACGGCATGGGCGTGGTGATCGGTGAGACCGCCGAGATCGGCGACGACGTGATGCTCTACCACGGCGTGACGCTGGGCGGACGTACACGCGACGCCGGTAAGCGGCACCCCACCCTCGGTGACGGCGTCGCGGTCGGCGCGGGAGCGAAGATCCTCGGCCCGATCACGATCGGCGCCGGTTCGGTCGTCGGCGCCAATGCCGTCGTCACTCGCGACGCTCCCGCGGATTCCGTGCTGGTCGGCGTCCCCGCCACGGCTCGCTCCCGCCGCGCGGGGGAAGAGACGCGCGCGCTGCTGACGACGCCCGAGTACTTCATCTGAGACGCGCGCCGGGTGGCGATGCGGGTGATGGCCGCTGCTACGGGTGGCGGCGTGGGGTGCCGAGTAGCGATGACGGTGCGGATGCCGGTGGTGGCGAACGCCGGCCCGCCGTCCATGTCCCACAAAACGCTGGCGACACGCCGCCACAACAGCACCTTCCGGGACACTCGCCGCAGCAAAGGGGACAACGGTCACCGAAAGTGGGACGAGGACCACCGCGCCGCCACCACCGCCGGCCCCGGCGCCTCAGCTCTCGCGCCGGTCCTGGACCTTCTTCTTCAGCAGCACAGCCGGCAACAGGAACGCCGCGATCGCGGTGACGACCCAGACGATCATCGGCGCGACGATCCCGATGCCTCCGAGGAAGGCGGGAGCGTTTCTCTGCGCCACCCGGGCCAACCACGGCGCGAGGACGCTCTGCAGCACGGCGAAGATGACGATCACGAGAATGAACCCCACCGGGCTGCGCCAATCGCTGCTGAAGCCCGGCAGCACGATGTCGGCGACGATGAGGCCGACCGCAGCGGAGGCGAGAAAGACGGCGGCTCGCAGCAGGAACGTGATCATGACGCGAGCGTAGCGCCCCTGCGAGCCTCGATCCGTCCGCGGGGGTCAGTCGGCGCCCAGCGCCGCGAGTCGCGCCTCTTCGTCGGCGGCGATCGCCGACTCGATGAGCGGGCCGAGCGCCCCGTCCATCACCTGATCGAGGTTGTAGGCCTTGTAGCCCGTGCGGTGGTCCGCGATGCGGTTCTCGGGGAAGTTGTACGTGCGGATGCGCTCCGAACGGTCCATCCCCCGGATCTGCGAACGACGGGCGTCGGATGCCGCGGCATCCCGCTCCTCCTGCTGCTTCGCGAGCAGTCGCGCACGCAGTACGCGCATGCCCGCCTCGCGGTTCTGCAGCTGGCTCTTCTCGTTCTGCATCGAGACGACGATGCCGCTCGGAAGGTGCGTGATGCGCACGGCGGAGTCGGTCGTGTTGACCGACTGTCCCCCCGGTCCCGAGGAGCGGAACACGTCGATCTTCAGGTCGTTGGCGTCGATCTGCACCTCTTCGGGCTCGTCGACCTCCGGGAAGACCAGCACCCCGGTCGTCGAGGTGTGGATGCGCCCCTGCGACTCGGTCGCGGGAACCCGCTGCACGCGGTGCACGCCGCCCTCGTACTTGAGGTGGGCCCACACGCCCTGCGCCGGATCGGTCGAGCTTCCCTTGATGGCGACCTGGACGTCCTTGTAGCCGCCGAGGTCGGACTCGTTGCGCTCCAGCAGCTCGGTCTTCCAGCCCATGGATGCCGCGTACTGCAGATACATCCGCAGCAGATCGGCCGCGAACAGCGCCGACTCGGCACCGCCCTCACCCGCTTTGACCTCGAGGATCACGTCGCGCGCATCGTCGGGGTCGCGTGGGATGAGCAGGCGCCGCAGCTTCTCCTGCGTCGCCGCGACCCGTTCTTCGAGCGCCGGGACCTCCTCGGCGAAAGCGTCGTCCTCGCGGGCGAGTTCACGCGCCGCCGCGAGGTCGTCGTCCGCCGCCCGCCATGCGTCGTGGGCCGCGACGATCCTGGACAGCTCGGCGTAGCGCCGGTTGACGCGCTTGGCGCGCGCGGCATCGGCGTGCACCGCGGGGTCGGAGAGTTCCTCCTGGACCGCGCGGTGCTCGTCGATCAGCGCCTGGACGGACTCGAACACGAAGAGCCCGCTCAGCGGATGCTGTTCTCGTGCCCGTGGCTGTGGCCGCCGCCGGCCGTGGACACCGACTTCATCTGCACGTTCTGCATCTGGTAGAGGAACTCGACGTTGGAGCTCGTCTCCTTGAGCTTGCCGAGCACCACCTCGAGGGCTTGCTGCGGGTCGAGGCCGGCGAGGGCGCGACGCAGCTTCCAGGTGATCTTCACCTCATCGGGGTTCAGCAGCATCTCCTCGCGGCGGGTCGAGGACGCGTTGACGTCGACGGCCGGGAAGATCCGCTTGTCGGCCAGCTGGCGCGACAGGCGCAGCTCGCTGTTGCCGGTGCCCTTGAACTCCTCGAAGATGACCTCGTCCATCTTCGAGCCGGTCTCCACGAGCGCCGTGGCGAGAATGGTCAGCGAGCCGCCGTTCTCGATGTTGCGGGCTGCCCCGAAGAAGCGCTTGGGCGGGTACAGCGCCGACGCGTCGACGCCGCCGCTGAGCACGCGGCCGCTCGTGGGTGCAGAGACGTTGTACGCGCGGCCCAGGCGCGTGATCGAGTCGAGGAGCACGACGACATCGCGGCCGAGCTCGACGAGGCGCTTCGCGCGCTCGATGGCCAGCTCCGCGACCGTGGTGTGGTCTTCGGCGGGACGGTCGAAGGTGGAGGCGATGACCTCACCCTTGACGGTCCGCTGCATGTCGGTGACCTCTTCGGGACGCTCGTCGACGAGCACGACCATGAGGTGGACCTCGGGGTTGTTCGTCGCGATCGCGTTGGCGATCTGCTGCAGCACGATCGTCTTGCCGGCCTTGGGGGGCGCGACGATGAGGCCGCGCTGGCCCTTTCCGATGGGCGCGACGAGGTCGATGATGCGCTGCGTGAGCTTCTCCGGCGCCGTCTCCAGGCGCAGGCGCTCCTGCGGGTAGAGCGGGGTGAGCTTACCGAACTCGACACGCTCGGCGGCGTCGTCGACCGACAGCCCGTTGATGGCGTCGACCTTGACCAGCGCGTTGTACTTCTGGCGGCTGGACTGCTCGCCCTCGCGCGGCTGCTTGATGGCGCCGACGACGGCGTCGCCCTTGCGCAGGTTGTACTTCTTGACCTGGCCGAGCGACACGTAGACGTCGCTCGCCCCCGGCAGGTAGCCGGTGGTGCGCACGAAGGCGTAGTTGTCGAGGACGTCGAGGATGCCGGCGATCGGGATGAGGACGTCGTCCTCGCCGATCTCGGTCTCGAACTCGTCGCCGTTCTGCGCCGGGCCCCGACGCTTGTTGCGCTGGCGACCGCGGCCCTGGGACTGCTCGTCGTCGCCGTCTGCGCTCTCTTCGGCGGCCGGAGCGGTCGGAGCGTTGTTCTGGGCGTTCTGCGCACCCTGAGCGTTCTGGCCGTTCTCGCCGCGCTGACCGCGGTTGCGGCTGCGGCTGCGGCTGCGCGAGCGGCTGCGGCTGGGGGTCTCGCCCTCGGCGGCGCCTGCCGCGTCTGCCGCGGCGCTGTCCGTAGTCTCGGCACCCGACGCGTCGCCGGCGGCGGCGGTCTCGGCGGCGTCGGCGGCAGGAGTCTCGGCCGCAGCCTCGGCCGCGGGGGTCTCATCGGCCGCCGTCGGCGTCGAAGCGGCGGACTCTGCCGGGTCCTGCGCGGCGGCAGCGGTCTCGGTCACCGCGTCCGTGGCGGCATCCTCAGCGGGCGCGACGTCGGCGCTCTTCGCGCGGCGCGGCGCACGCTTGCGGGGAGCCTTCGCGGGCTTCTCCTCCGCGACGACGGGCGCCTCCTCCGCCGCAGCGGGCTCGGCCTCCGCCGCAGCGGGTTCGGCCTCCGCCGCAGCGGGTTCGGCCTCCACGGGGGCGGGCTCGACCTCGGCGGCGGCGGGAGCCTCGACATCCGAGGCCACCTCCACGTCGGGGGCCTCGGTCTGAACGGCCTCGGCGATAGCGGCGGCGGACTCCTCGGCGGGAGCCTCGACCTCAGCGGTCTCGGTGCTCTCGGCGACCGGGGTCGCCTCGGCGGTGTTCTCCTCGGCGCCGGCGGACTGCGCGCTCTCGACGTTCTCGGTGTTCTCGGTCTGGATCTCGGAGAGGGACTCCACGAGTTCTCCTTCGTAGGCATGTGGACGGATACCGTCCGCATCGCGCCGTCCACGACAGGCGCTACCGCTCTCGTGCGCGCATGCACGTCTAGCTCAGACGCGCGATGGTGCAACGTGAGGGTTATGCGGTGGTTCGCAGAATTGCGACGGAGGCCAGATTCACGGTCACGCCGTGGCACCCTCCGTATGGTTCCTCACTGTACCACCCTTGACGTCGACGGCGAGCAAGCGCGGCTCCCACGGGGTGTCCGTCACGGATGCCGCGACCTCCGCCGCCTCCAGACGCTGACCCGGGCCGTCCGCGAGCACGAGCACGCTGGGCCCTGCGCCGGAGACGACGGCGGCGAAGCCGCGTGCCCGCAGCGCGCGGACGAGCTGATCGGTCGCCGGCATCGCCTGCGCGCGGTACGACTGGTGGAGCTTGTCCTCGGTGGCGGCCATCAGCAGCTCCGGGCTCTGCGTGAGCGCCGCGATCAGCAGCGCAGAGCGCGAGACGTTGAACACGGCATCCTCACGAGGCACCTGAAGAGGTGCGAGCCCCCGGGCGACGGCCGTCGACATCGTGAAGTCGGGAACGAACACCAGCGGCGAGACGCCGCGGTGCACGAGGAGCTTCTTGTGTTGCGGACCGTTCTCGTCCATCCACGCGATCGTCAGTCCGCCGAACAGCGCGGGAGCGACGTTGTCGGGATGTCCTTCGAGCTCGGTCGCGAGGCGCAGCAGCGCATCGGGGCCGATCTCGACCTCGCCGGCGAGCAGGCCCTTCGCCGCGAGCAGACCCGCGACGACGGCGGCACCCGACGATCCCATGCCCCGCCCGTGCGGAATCGTGTTGTGCGCCTCCAGACGGATGCCGGGCATCTCGCGCCCGACGGCCTCGAAGGCGTAGGCCATCGAGCGCACGACGAGGTGCGAAGCATCGGTCGGGACATCGGCCGCCCCCTCGCCCGACACAAGAATCTCCAGTCCACGCTCCGGCAGAGCGGTGACGGTGAGTTCGTCATACGAGCTCAGAGCGAGGCCCAGAGTGTCGAACCCGGGACCGAGGTTGGCACTCGTGGCGGGTACACGGACCGCGACGGAGCGTTCCACGGAAGCGAGGGTGGTCATGCCAGGTCGAGGACGGACGCGACCTCACTGGTGGTCGCATCGACCACCGTGGGCTCGACCTCGGTGCCATCGGCGTTGCGCAGGGCCCACTGGGGGTCCTTCAGACCGTGTCCGGTGACTGTGATGACGATCGTGGCGCCCGCGGGGATGACGCCCGCCTCGGCACGGTCGAGCAGACCCGCGACGCCGATGGCCGACGCCGGTTCCACGAAGACGCCGGCCGTGCTGGCCAGCAGCTTCTGCGCCGCGAGGATGCGCGCATCGTCGATCGCGCCGAACCAGCCCTGCGTCGCATCGCGGGCTTCGAGGGCGAGCTCCCACGACGCGGGGTTGCCGATGCGGATGGCCGAGGCGATCGTCTCGGGGTTGCGGACGACCTCGCCGCGCACGAGAGGCGCCGAGCCTTCGGCCTGGAAGCCGAACATCCGCGGCACCTTGGTCGCCACGCCACGCGCCGCCTCTTCGCGGTACCCGCGCGAGTACGCCGTGTAGTTGCCGGCATTTCCGACCGGGATCAGGTGGAAGTCGGGCGCGTCGCCGAGCTGCGAGACGACCTCGTAGGCGGCCGTCTTCTGCCCCTCGATGCGGTCGGGATTGACCGAGTTGACGAGGTGGACGGGGTAGTTGTCGGCGAGCTCGCGAGCGATCTCGAGGCAGTCGTCGAAGTTGCCGCGCACCTGGATCAGCCGACCGCCGTGCACGACCGCCTGACTGAGCTTGCCCATCGCGATCTTGCCCTCCGGCACCAGCACAGCCGCAGTGATGCCCGCGTGGGCCGCGTAGGCGGCAGCGGATGCCGAGGTGTTGCCGGTCGAGGCACAGATGACGGCCTTCGCACCGTGCTCGACGGCGCGCGAGAGCGCGACGGTCATGCCGCGGTCCTTGAACGAGCCCGTCGGGTTCATGCCCTCGAACTTGATGAAGACGTTCGCGCCGGTCTGCTGCGACAGCGCGGCGGCCGGAATCAGCGGCGTGCCTCCCTCGCCGAGCGTCACGACCGTGGACGCCTCGGTGACACCGAGCCGATCGGCGTACTCGCGCAGGACTCCCTGCCAGACGTGTGCCATCTCCATCTCCTTCTTGCGGTGCCGCGACCGCGAGTTCAGTTTCCTTCGACGCGCAGGACCGACACGACCCGGTCGACCACGCCGCTGGCGGCGAGACGGTCGACGGTGTCGCTGAGATCCTGCTCGCGGGCCGTGTGGGTGCCGATGACGAGGCGCGCGATGCCCGCGACGCCCTGTGCGGCGGGGAGCAGGCTCTTCTCCTCCGCAGCCGGTTCGATGGTCTGCTCGATCGTCGCGATCGAGACCCGACCCTCACTGAGGATGCCGGCGACGGTGGCGAGGACGCCCGGCTCGTCGGAGACCTCGAGGGTGATCTGGTAGCGCGTCGTCACGCGGCCGATCGGCACGACCGGAAGGTTCGCACGCGTGGACTCACCGACGCCCACACCGCCGGCGATGTGGCGGCGGGCGGCCGAGACGACATCGCCGAGCACCGCCGACGCGGTCTGCACGCCGCCGGCACCCGCGCCGTAGAACATGAGGTTTCCGGCGGCCTCGGCCTGCACGAACACCGCATTGTTGGCGCCGTGGACGCTCGCCAACGGATGCTCGCGCGGAATCAGCGCAGGGTACACCCGCACCGAGATGGCTTCGCCGGTGGGCGAGTTCGCCTCGGCATCCGTGATCCGCTCGCACACCGCGAGCAGCTTGATGACGTACCCGGCGTGGCGGGCCGCTTCCATCGTCTGACGGTCGATGGCGGTGATGCCCTCGCGGTGCACCGCTTCCAAGGGAACGGCCGTGTGGAACGCGAGCGACGCGAGGATGGCGGCCTTCTGAGCCGCGTCGAAGCCTTCGACATCGGCCGTGGGATCGGCTTCGGCGTAGCCCAGCCGCTGCGCGTCGGCGAGGACGTCTGCGAACTCGCTGCCCTCGGTGTCCATGCGGTCGAGGATGTAGTTCGTCGTGCCGTTGACGATGCCCATGATGCGCTGCACGCGGTCGCCGGCCAGCGAATCGCGCAGCGGGCGGATGATCGGGATGGCGCCGGCGGCGGCGGCCTCGTAATAGACGGAGGCGCCCACCTGGTCGGCAGCGTCGAAGATCTCGGGGCCGTGTGTGGCCAGCAGCGCCTTGTTCGCGGTGACGACATCGGCGCCCGACGACAGCGCGAGCAGAATGTCGGTGCGCGCGGGCTCGATGCCGCCCATGAGCTCGATGACGATGTCGGCGCCGACGATCAGCTGTTCCGAATCGGTGGTGAACAGCTCGCGCGGCAGATCGGCGTCGCGCGGAGCGTCCGGGTTGCGTACGGCGATCCCCACGAGCTCGAGAGCCGCGCCGGCACGGTCGGAGAGCTCGTCGGCGTGCGTGCGCAGGAGGTCCGCCACCTGGGATCCGACGGCTCCGGCTCCGAGCAGGGCCACGCGCAGTCGACGGTAGTCGGTCATTCCTTCTCCTCGGCCGGGGACGTCTCGGCGGATGCGGGGGTCGCGACCCCCAGATCGTGCGCCAGCAGGTCATCGATGCTCTCGCCGCGGACGATCACGCGGGCGGTGCCGCCCCGCACGGCGACGACCGGCGGACGGGGCACGTAGTTGTAGTTGCTCGACAGCGAGAAGCAGTAGGCGCCGGTCGCGGGCACGGCGAGGAGATCGCCGGGAGTGATGTCGCCGGGCAGGTACTCGGCGTCGACGACGATGTCCCCGGACTCGCAGTGACGGCCCACCACACGGGAGAGGGCGGGCGCGGCATCCGAGGCGCGTGAGGCGAGGCGCGCCGAGTACTGTGCGCCGTACAGCGCGGGCCGGGCGTTGTCGCTCATGCCGCCGTCGACACTCACGTAGAGGCGGGTGAGGTCGTCGCTGGCGTGGACGGGCTTGACCGTGCCGACTTCGTAGAGCGTGACGCCGGCGCGTCCGACGATCGTGCGGCCCGGCTCGAACGCGAGATTCGGCAGGGGGATGCCGCGCACGTCGCACTCCCGCGCGACGGCCTCGACGATGCCCTCGGCGAGATCGGCGATCGGCGTGGGCTCGTCGACCGATGTGTAGGCGATGCCGAAGCCGCCACCGAGGTTGAGGAGCGGGATGTCGCCGCCCGCGAGCAGCTCGGCGTGGAGGTCGACCACGCGCGCCGCGGACTCTTCGAATCCGCGGGTACCGAAGATCTGCGAGCCGATATGGCAGTGCAGCCCGACGAACCGCAGGCCCGGAAGCTCGCGGATGCGGGCGACGACCGCGGGGGCGTCGGACAGGGCGAAGCCGAACTTCTGGTCTTCATGGGCGGTCGCCAGGAAATCGTGTGTCTCGGCGTGCACGCCACTGTTGACGCGGACGAGCACCGCCTGCGGGGCCGCATCGTCCGCGCGGCGCCGCTCGACGATCGCGGCGAGACGCTCGAGCTCGATACGTGAGTCGATCACGATCGAGCCGATGCCGATCTCGACGGCGCGCTCGAGCTCGGCGACCGACTTGTTGTTGCCGTGCAGGCCGAGGCGGGACGGGTCGGCGCCGGCGGCGAGGGCGACAGCGAGCTCGCCGCCGGTGGCGACGTCGACGGCGAGGCCTTCCTCGGTCACCCAGCGCACGACCTCGGTCGAGAGGAACGCCTTGCCGGCGTAATAGATGCGTGCCTGCACGCCGCGGCGCGCGGCCGCCACGGTGAACGCTTCGCGCACCTCTCGTGCGCGCGTGCGGACACCGTCCTCGTCGAGGACGTACAAAGGAGTGCCGAATCGTGCGCGCAGGTCCCGAACGCCGACGCCCGCGATCTCGAGCTGGCCGTCGGCATCACGCGCGGTCGAGGCCGGCCACACCAGCGGGGCGAGCGCGTTCGCGTCGGCCGGTTCGGCAAGCCACGCGGGCACGAGCGGGCGGTCGGAGGCGGCGGACACGTGCGGAACCAATCGTGTGGGGTCGGGCTGCCGTCGGTGACGTCACGCCCGGCAGTCCTAGAAGTCTAGGGCACCTGCGCATACCGGCCCGCGCATGTGACGCGTCGGTGGGAGAGGCTCCCTCAGCTGCAGGTGCCCTTCTGCTGCAGCGCCGCATCGACGGTGATCCGCGGATCGATGGCGATGTCGGCGACCACCTGCGCGCCGTCCACGCGCACGGCGGTGAGCGTGAGCCCGGCCGGCAGGTATTGCCTCACGCACACGTTCCAGTCGCGCACCACGGTGCGCGCCAGCGCTCCGAACTGGTCGATCAGCACATCGGCGGACACCTCGGCTCCCGAGACACGGAGGGTGCGAGGGGTGAGAACGAGATCGCCGCCGGATGCCGACGGCGTGAGGCTCACGCCGACGGGCACCGAGAGGGAGAACGCCTTCAGCTCCGTCGACATCACGATGTCGGGAGCCTCGACGGTGACGGCATCCGCGGGAAATCCGTCGACGGTACCCAGCAGCGCCCGCACCTGATCCTGGTCGAGCCGCACCGTCGCGCTCGCGCTCTGCAGCGGGGCGTCACCGCGGATGGGCACACCCGCCGCATGCACTTCGACATCGCCGGTCAGCGCGCCCAGACTCACGTCGGCGGCCGAGACCGTGACGTCGTCGAGACGACCGCCGATCAGCTGCGGGATCACCGCGCCGCGCACATCGACGTCGACGTGCCGGTCGGCGGGGATGTCCAGGCGGGAGGCGACCTGGTCGCGAATCGTCCGCTCCACGATGCCGCGGGCGATGTACTCTCCGGCGAACCAGGCGCCGACCGCCAGCAGCACGACCGCGAGCACCGCGATCAGCCACGGCCAGCGGCGGCTGCGCCGCCGTGGGGCGGATGCCGCGGCATCCGTCGACAGCACCCACCGCGCAGAGGGGTCGGCAAGCGGCTGCGTGGGGTGCTGGTCGTTCACGTCACATCCGTTCCGGGGCGCTCACTCCGAGCAGGTCCAAGCCGTTGCGGAGCACCTGGCCGGTGGCGTCGTTGAGCCAGAGGCGCGTGCGGTGCAGGTCGGTGACGGGCTCGTCGCCGAGCGGGGTCACGCGGCAGTTGTCGTACCACCGGTGGTACAGGCTCGCGAGCTCTTCGAGGTAGCGCGCGACGCGGTGCGGCTCGCGCACCTCGGCGGCGTAGGCCACGATGCGCGGGAACTCCTGCAGTGCCCCGAGCAGCGCCGACTCGGTCTCGTGCTCGAGCAGCTCGGGGGCGAAGACGCTGCGATCGACACCGGAGTCGGCGGCGTTGCGGGCGACGTTGTGCGTCCGGGCGTGTGCGTACTGCACGTAGAACACGGGGTTGTCGTTCGTGCGCTTCGTGAGGATCTCGGGATCGAGCGTCAGCGGCGAGTCGGCGGGGTAGCGCGCCAGCGAGTACCGCAGCGCGTCGGTGCCGAGCCAGTCGCGCAGGTCATCCAGCTCGATGATGTTGCCGGCGCGCTTGGACAGGCGGGCACCGTTGACCGACACGAGCTGACCGATGAGCACCTCGATGTCCTTCTCGGGGTCGTCGCCGGCAGCACCGGCGAGCGCCTTGAGACGGTGGACGTAGCCGTGGTGGTCGGCGCCGAGCAGATAGATCTTGTGCGCGAAGCCGCGGTCGCTCTTGTTGAGGTAGTACGCGGCGTCGGCGGCGAAGTAGGTGTACTCGCCGTTGGAGCGGCGGATGACACGATCCTTGTCGTCGCCGAAGTCGGTCGTGCGCACCCAGATGGCGTCGTCCTGCTCGAACACGTGGCCCTGCGCGCGCAGACGGTCGACGGCCTCGTCGACGAGGCTGGGCTCGCCGTTCGGGCCGTGCGCGTGGAGCGTGCGCTCGCTGAAGAAGACGTCGAAGTGCACGTTGAACTTCTCCAGCGACGCCTGCAGATCGGCGAGCTGTAGGGCGTAGGCGCGGTCACGTGCCTGCACCAGCTGCTCATCGTCGGAGAGATCGAGGATGCCGGGCAGCTCGGCGAGCACGCGGCTGGCGAGATCGCCGATGTAGGAGCCCGGGTAGCCGTCCTCGGGCGTCGGCTCGCCCTTGATCGCGGCGAGGACGGAACGTCCGAAGCGGTCCATCTGCGCGCCTGCGTCGTTGATGTAGAACTCGCGCACGAGCGTCGCGCCGCTGGCCAGCAGCACGCGGGCGATCGCGTCGCCGAGCGCTGCCCACCGGGTGTGCCCGATGTGCATGGGCCCGGTGGGGTTGGCGCTGACGAACTCGAGGTTGATGCTCTGTCCGCGCTGGGTGTCGTTGGTGCCGTAGGCCGCGCCTGCCTCGACGATGGTCTTGGCGAGGGCGCCGGCCGCGCCCGCCTCGAGGCGGATGTTGATGAACCCCGGCCCGGCGACCTCGACGCTGGCGACGCCGTCGGTCGCGGCGAGCGCGTCGGCGATCTCCTGCGCGAACTCGCGCGGGTTCACCCCGACGACCTTGCCGAGCTTCAGGGCGGCGTTGGACGCCCAGTCGCCGTGGTCACGGTTGCGCGGGCGCTCCAGGGGGAAATCGGCCGCGGTCAGACCGGCGCTCGAGCCGGGACGTCGCGCCTCGGCGAGCGGGGCGATGGCGGCGAGGAGGGCGGCGGCGAGGGCATCGGGATTCATAGCCCGTCAAGTCTACGGGCGCCCACTCTCCCCCACCTGCGTGCGCACCTCGGCATCCACGCTGGGGTGCGCGCCGCCGAGCAGCCACCGGTCGCGGTCAGGCGAGCTGGATGAGTTCGGCGAAGTCGTCCAGAGCGGGGTCGGATGCCGCCGCGGCGGCATCCTGCGCCCCCACGTCGGCCGCATCGTCGGGAAGGACGCACGCGTCGACGCGCATGCGCTGCAGGCCCACATAGCCGCCGTGGTAGCTGAGGAAGGCACAGTCGGCGGCGTCGCGACCGGTCGCAATGCGCACGAGCGAGCGGCGGTTGGCGAGCCGGGTGGCGTCGATGACGTACCAGCTGCCGTCGAGGTAGGCCTCGGCGACGGCGTGGAAGTCCATCGGGCGAAGGCCGGGAGCAAAGCACGCGGCGTAGCGGGCGGGCATGTCCATGGCGCGCAGCAGCGCGATGACGACGTGGGCGTAGTCACGGCAGACGCCCTGGCCGGTCATGAGTGTGGTGACGGCCGAGTCGGTGCCCTGGCTCAGTCCCGGCGTGTACGTCGTGCTGGAGGCGACGAACTCGCTGACCGTAGTTATCAGCTCGAGCCCCTGCAGGCCGCGGAACTGGCGGCGCGCCTGCGAGAACACCTCGTCAGACTGGCAGTAGCGGCTCGGACGCAGGTAGGTGATGGCTTCGAGGTCGCTTGTGGCGCGCTGTGTGACCTGCCCGTCGATGAGGGCTTCGTAGCGCACCTCGAGGCGGCCGGCCTCGCCGAGCAGTCGGTGCAGGCGGCTGCCGGACTGGTCGATGATCTCGGTGGGCGTGTAGACGCGATCGCCTTGCGTGAACGTCAGTTCCTCCCGCAGAACGGGCGCCGGTTGGGCCGCGGCGATCTGGAAGATGAGGTCGACGGAAGCCCCGAGATCGAGGTCCAGTTCGGCGGTCACGAGGCGTTGCACCGCAGTATCCTTGCACGCCGCGATGGCCTCCGCGTACACCGACGTTTCGACCCTCCAGAGGGATGCCGCAACGCACCCCCGCCGACCGTCGATCGCCGCAGATCCGGGCCACCGGCGGCGTGGCGGAGCCGTCGTCGGTGATACTCTCGATCGGTACGCCTCCGTAGCTCAGGGGATAGAGCGTTGGTTTCCGGTACCAAAGGTCGCAGGTTCGATTCCTGTCGGGGGCACTCCACGTATCCGAGGTCGGCTGTCGTACGATCTCGCCCATGGTGACCGCGCGCACGCGCATCATCGTCGTCTTCACGAGGCAACGGCACACGCGCTCACACTGTGCGCCACCATCGCCGACGTGAGCTACTCGGCGGCCCCCACGGGTACGCGACACCCGACGCCATCGACAGGGCGCGCAGCCAGGGACCCGTCGAGGGTCAGTTCACGCAGGGCACCGCACCCGAGACCATCGGCTGTTGCGAGTTGGTGTAGCTCTGCGGGGTCGGGGACACCGACGGCGACGGTGAGGACCCGTCGGTCTCGCCTGAGGGAGAGCTCGGCGCGTCGCTCGCGGCGTCGGTCGGCGCGGCGGTCGGCGACGGCGAGTTGAGCAGGTCGCGCACGATGCCCGCGATCTTGTCCTGGTCGACGATGTTGACGCTCTCGCCGTCGATCGTGCCGAACCGCTCGACCGGCAACGTCTGGAAGGTGATGTCACCGCCCGCGAGGCGCTGCGCGGTGCTCGCGAGGCTCAGCAGGTCGAAGCCCTGATCGATCGCGACGTACTGCTTCGCCGTGTCGATGAGCGAGCGCATCGCCCCGAAGTCCGTGAACGTCTGCGCACTCTTGAGCTTGACCGCGAGCGAGATCATGAACGCCTGCTGCCGGCGCGTGCGGTCGAGGTCGGTGAGATCGACGTTCTCGTACTGCGTGTCGCGACGCTGCCGCACGAACGCCATCGCCTGCGCGGCATCGATCTGCTGCATCCCCGCGGCGAAGTTCGCGCCCGAGAACGTGTCGGCCGTCGCCTGGTTGAGGCACACCGTGATCGGCTGCACCGCCTGTGCGACGCGATAGAACGCTGCCATCGTCACTTCGACGAAGTGGTCGATGCGCACGCCGCCGAGAAACGACGAGACGGTCTGGATCTGCGCCTGCCGCGCGGCGTCGCGGGCTCGCTGATACGCCGTCGCATCGTCGGTGCCGTTGCCGGTCAGCTCGTCGTACGTGGCCTGGAACGTGCGGCCGTAGTCTTCTTTGATCTTGCCCTTCGTGACCCCGTCGGGCGCGTTCGCGTAGTCGACGTAGTCGTCCCTCGGGATCGAGATCCCGACCGCCTTGCCGCCGTTGGCCGGGATGTGGATGAACATCAGCACGTTCGTGTTGTAGCCGCCGACGCTCTCATCCTCCGCGTGGATCGCGTCGTAGATCTCCTGCGGGAAGGGCTTGCCGTCCTGATCGACGCGACTGTCCAGTCCCATCACCAGGATGTTGACCTCTCCCGTGTTCTGCGCGACCCCGGGGCTGGCCGACGGCATCGCGATGTCGGAGCGGTGGATGCCGTTGAGGTCGGAAGCCACGACGGCCACCACCGCGATGACGGCGGCGGCGAGCACGGCGAGAACTCCCACGGTCACCCGGCGGCGCCGGATCTGCACGCGGCGTGAGACGGGACGAGACGTTCGAGACACCGACAGATCGTGTCAGAGGCAACCTATCGCCCCGGTGTGAGAGGCCTGGGAGGATCATCCTCCCGAAGGATGCCGATGCATCCGCGGCACGATGTGGAGCCCACCCTGCGGTTCGTAGCGTCGAGACATGACCACCTCGACCCTCACCCGTTCCTCGTCCTCCCTCGGCGCTGCCATCCTCTCGGTGCTCGGCAGCATGGTGGCGATCGGTGTCATCGCGATCGGCCTGCTCGTCGTGCCCGTCGCCGCCCTCCTCGTCTTCGGCCCCGCGCTGCTGGCTCGCCTCTGAGCGTCCGACCACCGCCCGGATACGACGCGGCGACCGTCGCTGCCGGTACGGTGAAGGCATGACGGAGACAGCGCCTGCCGCCTTCCCCGCAGGCGCAGATCAGCTCGCGACGACGCGGGCCCACGCTCTCGTGCGTCTCGTACGCCATCTGCCGGCGACGCTGATCACCGTGGCCGCCGTCCTCGTCGTCGGCATCCTCTCGCAGGGCCTGTGGTCGCCCTTCGACGAGAGCGCAGGCATGGACACGTGGGCGTACGGTCTGCCCGCGCTCGAAGCCGGTCGATGGTGGACGCCCATCACCGGCACGTTCTTCGTCGCTGAGCCCTGGCTGTTCCTGCCGACCCTGATCGGATTCGTCGCGATGGGCGTGCTCGAGTACGCCCGCGGAACGCGCGTGGCCCTCGCGTACTTCTGGGTCGGCCAGATCGTCGCCGTCCTGGCGACATCGCTGCTGTTGGCCGTGCTGAGTGTCTTCTCCGGCTGGGAGTGGGTGCAAGACACCGCCACCACGCTCGATGTCGGTGCCAGCGGCGGCACCTTCGCATGTCTTGCCGCCGTGATCGGTCTGCTCGCCTCGCCGTGGCGGCTGCGCGCATGGCTCGTGCTCATCGCGGTCGTCATCGTCGGGGTCCTGGTTCTCGGGACCGTGGCCGACCTCTCCCACCTCATCGCCGTGCTCGTCGTGCTCGTGTTCGACCGCACCCTGCGACCGCGTCGCGCCACCATCCGCGAGCAGCGCCTCATCGCCTTCCTCGGCATGCTCGCCTTCGTCGGCATCGAAGTGATCCTGACGCTCATCCCCACGCACGGCCCGTTCGGGACCACCGACCCGCTCTCCAGCGACTGGACGACGACGGCCATCGACGTCGTCGTGGTGCTCGTGATCGCCCAGGGACTGCGGCGCGCGCGGCGCTGGGCGTGGATCTGCGCTCTCGTGCTGCTGGCGCTGAACATCCTGGCCGCGGCGCTGCTCGCGGTCATCGTCACGCTGGACGTGCGTCTCGACCTCGGTGTCCCCGTCGACGGGGAGACCGCGATCGAGATCGGCAGCGGCCTGATCGCGCTCGTGCTGCTCGTCTATCTGATCGTGGTGCGCGCCGCGTTCTCCGGCGCCCGGCGCAGCGAGCTCGGGGCGCCAGGCGCGCAGCCGAGCACCGCCGAGGTCGCCGACCTCATCCGCACGCACGGCGGCGGCACGCTGTCGTGGATGACGACCTGGGAGGGCAACAGCTACCTGCGCACGAGCACCGGCATCGTCGCCTACCAGATCCGTGCGGGGGCGGCGATCGCTCTGGCCGATCCCCTGGGTCCCGAGGAGGGTCGGGCGGCGTCGGTGGCCGAGTTCATCGCGGCAGCCGAGGAGGCGGCGCTCATCCCCTGCTTCTTCAGCGCCGGGGCGGCCACGCAGGCGGCCGTGCCGGGCGGGTGGCGCGCACTCGTCGTCGCCGACGACACCATCGTCGATCTGCCCGGTCTCACCTACACCGGCAAACGGTGGAACTCGGTGCGCACGACCCTCAACCGTGCCGGACGCGAGGAGATGACCTTCCGCTTGACGCATCTGCGCGACGAGTCGTGGGGTGTGCGTGCACAGCTGCAGGCGATCTCGAACCAGTGGGTCGGCGAGAAGCAACTGCCCGAGATG
Organism: Microbacterium sp. MRS-1; assembly: GCF_000585455.1. NCBI lineage: Bacteria > Bacillati > Actinomycetota > Actinomycetes > Micrococcales > Microbacteriaceae > Microbacterium > Microbacterium sp. MRS-1. The sequence continues at coordinate 61,274 of NZ_JAUF01000014.1, read as the reverse complement.
CGCTTCACGCTCGGAACGCTCGCCGAAGCGGACGACCCGGAGGTGCGCATCGCGCTCGCCCTCGACGCACGGGGCGACGTGCACGGCTTCTTGTCGTGGATGCCGGTGTACGGCGAGGGCGTCGTGCGCGGATGGACCCTCGACCTGATGCGTCGCCGCGAGCACGGGTTCGGGCCGGTGATGGAGTACCTCATCGGCAGCTCGGCCCTAGCCTTCCGGGACGAGGGCGCCGAGTTCATGTCGCTGTCGGGCGCGCCGCTCACCCACGAGTACCCGCCCGAGGCCCAGGGGCTGGCGGCGCTGAGCACACGACTGTCCGACGCGCTCGAGCCGGTGTACGGGTTCCAGTCGCTGCACCGCTTCAAGCACAAGTTCCACCCGCGCTACGAGACCATGTCGCTGCTGTTCCGCGACGAGGCCGACCTGCCGCGGATCGGGGCGGGACTCACGCGCGCGTTCCTGCCCTCCGCGACGACGCGGCAGTTCGCCAGCGCCGGTCTGGAGCTCCTGCGCGGCGAGCGCTGAGCGTCGACGGATGCTGCGGCGCGCTCAGTCGTGACCGACGAGCGTGAGTCCGACGACGCACCCGACGAGGCCGAGGATGAGCAGCAGCCGCACGAGCGAGAACTGCTCGTCGCCGGTGATCATGGCGTAGGCGACGGTGAGCGAGGCCCCGATACCGACCCACACGGCGTACGCGGTGCCGGTGGAGATGTCGCGCATGGCCCACGCCAGACCGCCCATGCTGGCGGTCAGCGAGACGGCGAACACGATCGTCGGAACACGTCGGCTGAAACCTTCGGACGTGCCGAGCGCGGTCGCCCAGACCGCTTCGAGAACGCCGGAGACGATGAGGATGACCCAGGACATGACGTGACCTTCCGGCCAGTCTTGTCGCTCACCGGGTACTGGGATCCCTCGTCCGGAGACCCTGTCGGGGTCTTCGTGCAGACGAGCTGTTCTTCCTGATCACGAGCCGGGCGCGACGAGGAAGACCGCGTCCCACAGCCCCGGACTGTGTGCGTGCACGAGGACCGCGAAGACGACGGCGTCGATGAGCAGATGCACCGTCACGACGTAGCCCAGCGAACGGGTCTTGAGGAAGATGACCGCTTGCAGGAGAGCGAACGGGATGGTGAGCACCGGCCCCCAGGCGCGGTAACCGAGCTCCCAGAGGAAGGAGACGAACACGACCGCCTGCAGCAGATTGGCCGCGGCATCCGGGAGATGGCGACGCAGCAGTGCGAACACCGTGCAGATGAAGAAGAGCTCGTCCCAGATGCCCACGGCGCCGACGCCGACGAAGAGCCGGGCGATGAGGTCGGGGCTGTCCCCCGCCGCGCCAGGGGAAGCGGATCGCGCGATCGCGGTAGACCCATCGCGACACGGCATACGGCAGCGCGACCGCGCCGCCCAGCGCCAGAGTGAACCGCAGCATCGAGACGGTGTCGAGCTTCGCCTCCAGCGAGATCGAGCTCACCACCAGCATCCCCATCGCGATGAGCGACAGATCCCGCGCGAGCGACGGCGTGGATGCCGCGACCCGGCCCCGCTCGAGGGCGATCGCGACCGCGACCCCGACGACCAGAAGGGCGATGCCGAGCAGCGGCTGGCGGAAGACGAAGAACGCCGGGGCGGCCAGGCACACCGCCCCGGCGGGAAGGACGCCCATCCCGAGCCGCCGTGCGCCGGCGCCCTCTGTCACGGTCGACGGCGCGTTCACGCGTCGGACGTCGCGCGCGGCAGGCGGCGGTAGACGAGGTCGCGGATCTCGCGACCCTTCGCGATGCCCTTGCGCTCGAACGCCGTCATCACGCGCCCGTCGAACCGCTCGGCCCATTCACCGTCGAACGCCGGGACGAACTCCTCGGCATCGGCCAGGACCTCACGCATCTGCCGCGCGTAGTCCTCCCAGTCGGTCGCGAGCCGCAGGCGTCCGCCGTCGCGCAGCGCCCGTGCCGCCAGCGGCGGAAACGGCGGCGCGATCAGTCGACGCTTGTTGTGCTTGGCCTTGTGCCAGGGGTCGGGGAAGAAGATCCACAACTCGTCCACGCTGGCCTCCGGCAGCAGGTGCTCGAGGACCTCGGGGGCGTTCGCCTCGACGAGGCGGAGGTTGCGGATGCCGGCGCGGTCGGCGTCGAGCATCGTGCGGGCCAGCCCCGCGCGGAACACCTCCACCGCGAGAAAGTCGCGGTCGGGCGCGGCGGCCGCAGCGCTGACGATCGCATGACCCTGGCCCGATCCGACCTCCACGGTCAGGGGCGCGGCGCGGCCGAACACCTCGGCGGGCACGATCGAGGTCCCCGGAAGCACGCTGGTCGCCGCGGCATCGCGCTGCACGTCGATGGCGTACCGCGAGGCCAGCTCCGCCCAGGCGCGCTCCTGCGCGTCGCTCATCCGGCCGCTGCGGCGCACGAACGAGACGGGCCTGTCGCGGAAACGGGGAGCATCTGTCTCGTGCGGCATCCGACCAGGGTACCGGCGAGCACTACGGTTATAGAGGTGACGACGGGTTCAGGCGGTGACGAAGTCGATGAGCTCTTCGACGCGTCCCAGCAGCGCCGGGTCGAGGTCGCGGTAGCTGTGCACCGCTGCGAGGATGCGCTGCCACGTGCGGGCGATGTCGGCCTGGTCGCGGGCGGGCCACCCGAGAGCCCGGCTCACGCCCACCTTCCACTCGATGCCGCGGGGCACGTCCGGCCACGCCGCGATGCCGAGCGCACGCGGGGTCACGCACTGCCACACATCGATGTGGGGGTGGCCGACGATCCGCACGTGAGGGCCGTGCGGCCCCCGGGCGACGGCGTCGGCGATGCGCGACTCCTTCGAGCCGGGCACGAGGTGATCGACGAGCACTCCGTAGCGTCGTCCCGGTCCGGGCGGCTCCTCGCGCAGCACCTCTTCGAGCAGGTCGACGCCCTGCAGGTACTCGACGACGACGCCCTCGACGCGAAGATCGTCGCCCCACACCTTCTCGACGAGCTCGGCGTCGTGGCGGCCTTCGACGAGGATCCGCGAGGCGCGGGCCACGCGGGCGCGAGTCGTGTCGGCGGCGAACGAGCCGGAAGCGGTGCGGCGGGGTCCGGATGCCGCGGCCTTCGGCGCCTCCAGGACGACCGCCTGTCCATCGATCAGGAAGCCGCCGCCGAGGGGGAACAGTCGACGGCGACCGCGGCGGTCCTCCAGCTCGACATGACCCGACTGGATGCCGGTGACGGCGCCGCAGAAGCCGTCGCCGGCGATCTCCACGACGAGGTCCGGCGCGGCCGCCACGCGCGGCACCGCGCGGCGCCCCGCGTCCCGCCATCCCGCGGCCAGAACGTCTGCGCCATAGCGATCGGGGCCGAATCCGTCCTTGTTCATGGTTCCTCCGAACGCGACACCATACCCGCCCCCGCCGCCGCGGGCGCGGGGACAGGCCGGGGAGGGCAAGACCCACGGCATGCCCGCAGCTCGCCTATCGGGTCATGCCGTTCGCGACATAGGATCGGCGTGAGGAGCGAGGTTCCCGCACCTCGCGCAGGGGAGGAACACGCATGCGTGCGCGTCTGTGGCTGGCGCTGACGGCGGCGGCGATCGTCCTGGGCAGCGCCACGGCGATCGTCCTGGGCGGCGCGACCGCGGCGACCGCCACGGGTCCCGTCGCTCTCAGCTCGTCACGCGTGGTCGATCAGTCCGGTGTGCTCTCCGGTGCGCAGGTCTCCGAGGTCGACACACGCCTGCGTGCCTTGACCGCGAAGGCGGGCGTCGATCTCTGGGTCGCGTACGTCCCCCAGTTCACCGATCCGTCGGCGCCCGAGGACTGGGCGAACCAAACGGCGCAGAACAACGGTCTGGGACCGCACCAGTACCTCCTGGCGATTTCGACCGACGGTCGTCAGTACTACCTGTCGGGCTCCTCGGCCGGCCCCGTGGCCGGCGATGAGCTCACCACGATCGAACGCGAACGGGTGCAGCCGGCACTGTCGGCCGGCAACTGGGTCGGCGCCGCCACCTCCGCTGCCGACGGCCTGGCCGACGCCATCGCGGGAGGAACCGGCGGCGCCGGGGTCGACGCCGCCGGCATCATCACGCCGATCCTGCTCGTCATCGTGGTGATCGCCCTGGCCGGGCTCATCATCTGGATCGTGATGCGCTCGCGCAGGCGTCGATCGCCCGCGAGCTCCTTCCCGGGATCACCCTCGCCTCCGCCGGTGAGCCTCGAAGATCTCGCGCGCCGCGCGTCCTCGGCCCTCGTCCAGACAGACGACGCCGTCAAGACGAGCGAGCAGGAGCTCGGCTTCGCCCGGGCGCAGTTCGGTGACGAGGCAGCCCGCGAGTTCGAGTCGGCGCTGGCCAGCGCGAAGGCTCAGCTGGATGAGGCCTTCGCCCTCAAGCAGAAGCTCGACGATGAGAACCCCGACAGCGACGACGACACGCGCGCCTGGAACATGCGCATCATCGAGCTGTGCGACGCGGCCAACGCGCAGCTCGACGAGAAGGCTGCGGCGTTCGACGAACTGCGAAAGCTCGAGCAGAACGCCCCCGACGCACTCGCACGCCTCCGCGAGAAGAAGGCGAACGTGGCCGGCGCGCACGACGCCGCCGTCGCGACGCTCACCGGCCTGACGAGCGCGTACGACCCCCTGGCCCTGACCGCGATCGCCGACAACCCCGAGCAGGCGTCGCAGCGCCTCGCGTTCGCCGACACGCTGCTGGACACCGCCGCCGCGCAGATCGCCGCCGGCAACACGTCGGCCGCGGCGGTCAGCATCCGCGCCGCGGAGGACGCCGTGACACAGGCCGAGGTGCTGCAGAACGCCATCGCCCGCACGCGCGCCGACCTCGCACAGGCGGAGACGGATGCGGCGGCCCTCATCGCCGACCTTGAGACCGACATCGCCGCGGCGACGGCCCTGCCGGATCGGGACGGCCGCCTGGCTCCCATGATCGCGGCCACGCGCGCCCAGGTGGAGGCGGCACGGCCGCTGGTCTCCGGCCCCGCCAAGCGTCCCCTCTTCGCCCGCGAGGGCCTGGACCGCGCCAATGCACAGATCGACGCAGTCCTGGCCGGCGTCCGCGACGAGCAGGAGCGCGCGGCGCGCGCGTCGGCGCAGCTCGGCGGACTCATCGCACAGGCGCAGGGCGAGATCTCCGCGGCGGAGGACTTCATCTCCTCGCGCCGAGGTGCGGTCGGCGCTGAGGCCCGCACCCGCCTCGCCGAAGCCGGCGCATCGCTCGTGCAGGCCCGCCAGCTGCAGCCGAACGATCCCGCACAGGCTCTTGCCGCCGCGCAGCGCGCGCACGAGCTGGCGACGCAGGCGATGCAGGCGGCGCAGAGCGACGTCGGCGTCTTCCAGGGCGGCATGTTCGGCGGCTCCGGCGGATCGCAGCGCACGGGCACGGGCGGCGACATGATGGGAGCCATCCTGGGCGGCATCGTCATCAACTCGCTGCTGAACGGCGGCGGGGGCGGCCACTCGCGCTCCGGTGGAGGTTTCGGCGGCCACGGCGGGGGCGGCAGCATCTCCCCCGGTGGTTTCGGCGGCGCCGGCAGCCGCTCGCGACGCGGCGGAGGTCGCTTCTGAGCTCGGCATCCGCTCGCCCCCTCCGACCGCACGATCCCCTCGCACGCTGGGAACTCTCCCGTTAGGAAAGGAAAAACGATGGCAAAGCAGTCCATCTTCGGTCGCATCTCGACGCTCGTGAAGGCGAACGTCAACGCGATGCTCGACGCCGCCGAAGACCCGCAGAAGATGCTCGACCAGTTGGTGCGCGACTACACCAACTCCATTGCCGACGCCGAGTCGGCGATCGCCGAGACCATCGGCAACCTCCGTCTGCTCGAGCGCGACCACGAGGAAGACGTGCGCGCCGCGGCCGAATGGGGCAACAAGGCCCTCGCCGCAAGCCGCAAGGCCGATGAGCTGCGCGCGAGCGGCAACACGGCGGATGCCGACAAGTTCGACAACCTCGCCAAGATCGCCCTGCAGCGCCAGATCAGCGAGGAGAACGAGGCCAAGGCCGTGGCTCCCACGATCGCGTCTCAGACGGAGGTCGTCGACAAGCTCAAGGACGGCCTCAACGGCATGAAGCAGAAGCTCGAGCAGCTGAAGGCCAAGCGCAGCGAGCTGCTGGCGCGCGCGAAGACGGCCGAGGCGCAGAACAAGGTGCACGACGCGGTCACGTCGATCGACGTGCTCGATCCCACGAGCGAGCTCGGTCGCTTCGAAGACAAGGTGCGCCGCCAGGAGGCTCTCGCCGCCGGCAAGGCGGAGCTCGCGGCATCCAGTCTGGACGCCCAGTTCAACGAGCTCGAGGATGTCGGCGAGCTCACCGAGGTCGAGGCGCGCCTGGCCGCCCTGAAGAGCGGCGGCACCGGCACGGCAGCGCTCGAGCAGTAGACAGGACGGTCGGCGTCCCGGGGTCCGCCACACGGTGGACGCCGGGACGCGGACGTCGCGGTGCGCGTGGCGCGCAGGGAGGGACGGCAAGATGACCCGCTTCGTGGTGGTTCCGCAGTGGCAGGGCTCCCCCGCCGCGCGCGCGATGCTGCTCGTGGACGGCGCCGAGGCGATCGCCGGCGACCTGCCCCGCGCGGCGACCGCGCGCGTCGAGGTGCCGGCAGAAGCCGGTGAAGCGCTGGAGACCGGCATCCGGCGTTTCAGCGCGCTGCATCGCGTCGCCGACGCCCTCACCGCGGAACTCGCGGTCAGCGACGAGGCGGCACTCATCGTCGGCGGCGACTGCGGCGTCGCCGTCCCCGCGATCGCCCATTATGCCGCCCGACACCCGGAGCTCGCGGTGGTCTGGTTCGACGCGCACGGCGACCTCAACACGCCCGCGACCTCGCCGTCGGGCGCGTTCGGCGGCATGGCCCTGCGCGCCGTGCACGAGAGCGGGCCGGTGCCCGGAAGCGGCGCCGTGACGGCCGATCGCCTCGTGCTGGTGGGCGCCCGCGATCTCGACCCGGGCGAGGCTGCGCACCTCGCCGAGAGCGATGTCCGCAGCGTCGCGGCCGACGCGATCGGCGACGGCGCGGCGATCGCCGCCGCCGTGGCAGCCACGGGAGCGGAGGCCGTCTACATCCACGTCGACCTCGACGTGCTCGACCCCGCCGAGCTCACCGGTGTGACCCGGCCGACGCCGTTCGGCCTGACGCTGCGGGAGCTGACCGCGACGATCGCCGCCGTGCGCCGCACCCTCCCCCTGGTGGGTGCGTCGATCGCCGGATTCGCTCCGGCGTCTCCGGCCGCGGCCGTCGACGACCTCGGCACGATCCTGCGGGTCGTCGGGGCGCTCGCGTGATCGCGTCGCCGCCGCCCGGCTGGCAGCAGCGTGCGGCCCGCGCCGTGGCGCGCGGACGCCGTCTGGATGCACTGATCCCCGGCATCCTGCTCGACTCCCCCGTCAGCCTCGTGGGTTTCTGGTGGGGAACGGCCGTCGGCTGGATCTGGGGGTCGCTGTGGTCGACGGGTCGCATCGAGCGTCGCGGGGGCCTCTGGGTGTTCACGGGGATGCCGTCGTGGACGTTCGGCCGCGGAGGTGTCTGCGTCGGCGGCTGCTTCCTGACCGACTCACCCCGCATCAGCGAGGCCGTGCTGCGGCATGAAGCGGTGCACGCGCGCCAGTGGCGCCGTTACGGCTTTCTCATGCCGCTGCTGTACGCCCTGGCGGGACGCAACCCGCTGACGAACAGGTTCGAGATTCTCGCCGGGCTCGAAGAGGGCAACTACGTGCCCCACGGAGCGTCGGCGGGCGCGGTCAGCGAAAGCTGAGCAGCCCGAAGCGCGCCGGTGTATGCACTGCCGCCGGTGAGATGCCGAGGCGCTCGGTGAGGTGGTCGAAGATGTCGGCGGTGCCGAGGAATCCGCCGAGAAGGTGGATGCGCGTGCCGTCCTGACATGCCGGCTCGTCGCCGTCGGCGCAGAGCATCTCGTCCGCCCACGCGGTCACCGCTCGACTCACGGCCTGGCCGGGGGCACAGGGACGACCGGTTCCGGGCTGGCCGCTGCGGCGTGAGCGATCGAGCCAGGTGACGACCATCCGCGCCGGGACCGCGATCGGAGTGATCCACGAGGCGTCGGGAACCTCGATGAAGACACGACCCGTCGAGCAGATCGGCAGCGTCGCGATGAGCGCCTCCAGCTCGGCCAGCGCGTGCTCGTCCGCCGTGATGAGCTGCTGCACCCGCGCGTGACGAGACGCCTTGCAGGCGGACTCGTCGTGCACAGCACGCAGCGCGGAGGAGGTCATGATCCCCCCATCATACGCCCGTTAAGGCGAGCCTTACCTCAGCGTTCGATGAGGATCTCCGCGAGCGCGTCCACCTCGTCGACGCGCAGACCGTGCGCGACGAGGTAGTCCGCCGCCGAGCCGAAGCGCTCGCGCACATCCTCCAACAGCGCCTGCATCACCGGTGCCGGCGAGCGCGTGGCGAGGTCTTCGAGATGGCGGGCGTCCGGGTGCACGCTGCGCAGATAGGCCAGCACGCGAGCGTTGCGCCGGGCCGGAAGCATGGCTTCGGTGCGCGCGTAATCGGCCACGATCGCGTCATGCTCGACGCCGACGGCGTCCAGCAGCAGCGCGACGGCGACGCCCGTGCGGTCCTTTCCGACGGTGCAGTGCACGAGCGCGGGTGCACCCGCGATCACGGCGCGGGCGACCGCGACCATGCGGTCGGCCGACTCGTCGACGAGACCGCGGTAGACGTCGGCGAGTGAGCGATCCTCGACGAAGAAGGAAGCGACGGAGCCGAGGAAGAGGGGGATCCGGATCGTCTCGAGGTCCAGACCGCAGACGCGGCTGGGTTCGACGGCGACCTCATCGTCGGCGCGGAGGTCGACGATGCGACGGATGCCGAGACCGACGAGCGCGTCGCGCCCGGCATCGTCCAGCCCGGCGAGATTGCCGGAACGGAACAGCACTCCGGCTCGCGTCACGGTCCCGCTCGCCGGGAGGCCGCCGACGTCGCGGAAGTTCAGGGCGCCGGAGACGATGCTCACGCCGGATCGTCTCCCGCGTCGCTCTGGACCGCGCGCGGGGGGACGGGGTACTTGCCGGCGATCGTGATGCGGTTGAAGGCGTTGATCGACACGAGCAGCCAGCTGATCGCGACATACTCCTGCTCGGAGAGGATGCCGCCGACGCGATCGTAGACCTCGTCGGGTACGCCGCCCTCGTGGATGAACACGTAGCACTCCGCCAGTTCGAGTGCCGCCCGCTCGCGGGCCGAGAACACGCCCGACTCCCGCCAGGTGGCCAGCTGAGCGATCTCGTCGACCCCGAGCCCCGCGGCAGCGGCACGGTCGACGTGCACGCGCACGCAGTAGGCGCAGCCGTTGAGCTGCGAGGCGTGGATGAGCACAAGCTCACGCAACCGCGCATCGATGCCCGCCTCGGCGGCGATCGTGCCGACCGTCTGGGAGAACGCCTCGAGGGCGTCATACGCGGGACGGGCCGACCGGGACAGGTGGACGCGACGCTCGGTGCTCATGCGATCAGCCTAGGACGGGTAGACGACGACCGCTGCGAGCGCGGATCGCGGCACAATGTCCGAATGGATGAGTTCTCCTTCCTGGCCGATCAGTCCGCCGAGCTCGGCATCGATGCCGTGCCGCCCGTCCGCCGCCTCACCCACCGCCTCGACGACGGTCGTGTCGTCAGCGCGTTGCAGTACGGGGATCCCGTCACGGCCGCCTTCACTCCCCCGCAGGTGACGCTCCTGCACGGCGCCGGCCTCAACGCGCACACGTGGGACACGACGGTGCTCGCCCTCGGCATCCCCGCCCTCGCCGTCGACCTGCCGGGTCACGGCGACTCGTCATGGCGGGCGGATGCCGCGTACACCGGAGGCGTCCTCGCGGCCGACATCGCGCCCGCTGTCGCCGCGTGGACCGCGGCCACGCCGCAGGTGCTCGTCGGCCAATCGCTCGGGGGCCTGACAGCAGCCGCGCTTGCCGCTGCGCACCCGGAGCTGGTGCGCGAGCTGATCGTCGTCGACATCACCCCCGGCATCGACCCGGACGGCGATGCCGCACAGATCGCCGCTTTCTTCGCCGGCCCCACCGACTGGGCCGGCCGCGACGAGCTCGTCGAACGGGCGCTCTCGTTCGGCCTCGGCGGATCCCGTGGGGCTGCGACGCGCGGCGTCACCCTCAACTCGCGCGTGCGCGCGGACGGCCGCGTCGAGTGGAAGCACCACTTCGCGCACCTCGCCAACGCGATGGCCGGCGACGCGGATGCCGCGGCGAGCGCGCAGGCACAACGACACGCGATCCGCGGTGCCCTCACTACCGAGGGATGGGACCATCTCGCCGCCACCACCGCTCCGATCACGCTCGTGCGCGGATGTCGCGGGTTCGTGACGCCCGCGGATGCCGACGACTTCCAGCACCGCCTGCCGACGGCATCCGTCGTCGAGGTCGACTCGGGTCACAACGTGCAGGAGGAGCAGCCGGTGGGACTGGCCCGCCTCATCGCACAAGTCGCGCGCGGCTGAGTCGACCGGTCGCATGACGCTCGGTGTCACCCCAGCGAAGACCGATGACCGCACCGACCGCCGCAAAGCCTAGGCTGTAACGCGCACCCGAGTCCGCGGGCCGCTGCGCACAGCACCCGCGCACGCCCGCGCTGCCGAAAGGACACCTCTCACATGCTTCGCCGCACCACCGTCGCCGCCGCCGCGCTTCTCGCCGCCGGGGCCCTGCTACTGAGCGCCTGCTCCGGCGGATCCGCACCCGACGCCTCCCCCACCGCGGTCACGCCCGACCCCGACGCCGTCGTGAACGTACGTCTCGTCTCCGAGCCGAGCAACCTCGACATCCGTGAGACCGCCGGCGCCGCCCTGGACCAGATCCTGATCGACAACGTCTACCAGGGCCTCGTCTCACGTACTCCCGATCAGAAGATCGAGCCGGAGCTGGCCAGCGACTACAAGGTCTCGCCCGACGGCCTCACCTACACGTTCACGCTCCGCGACGGCGTCACCTTCCACGACGGGTCGCCGCTCACCGTCGGAGACGTCGTCTGGTCGCTGGAGCAGGTCAAGTCCACCGCGTCGTACAGCGACTCCGACCGCCTCGCACGCGTACAGAGCATCGTCGCGAACGGCAAGGACGTCGTGCTGACGCTCAGCCAGCCCGATTCCAGCCTGCTGTGGAACCTCACCGGCCGGGCAGGTCTCGTCCTCAAGAAGGACGACACCACCGATCGCAAGACGAAGGCGAACGGCACCGGGCCGTACAAGCTGACCAGCTGGAAGCAGGGCGACTCGATCACCTTCGACCGCAACGACGCGTACTGGGGCGACAAGGCCAAGGTCAAAGAGGTGGTCTTCAGCTACATCCCCGACAACCAGGCGGCACTCAACGGCGCCCTCGCTCACGAGCTCGACGTCGTCACGGGGTTCGACGCCAACCTCAAGGATCAGATCGAGGCGAACGGTGACTTCACACTCGTGCTCGGCAAGTCCACCGACAAGGGCACGCTCGCGATGAACTCGACGACGGCGCCCCTGTCCGACAAGCGGGTGCGCCAGGCGATCCGTCAGGCCATCGACCACAACGCGATCGTCAAGGCTCTCGGGGCAGGTCAGACGCTGTACGGTCCGATTCCCGAGCTCGACCCCGGTTACGAGGACCTGTCGTCCACCGCCCCGTTCGACCCGGCGGCCGCGAAGAAGCTCCTGGCCGACGCCGGGGTGTCGGACCTCACGCTGACGCTCACGATCCCGTCGTTCTACGGCACGACCGTGTCGCAGATCCTCGTGTCGAACCTCAACGACGTGGGCATCACCCTGAAGGTGAAGGCCGTCGAATTCCCGACGTGGCTCAACGACGTCTACATCAACAAGAACTACGACCTCAGTTTCGTGCTGCACACCGAGGCCCGTGACTTCGAGAACTGGGCGAACCCCAACTACTACTTCACCTACAACAACCCGGAGGTGCAGAAGCTCTACCAGCAGTCACTCAGCGCGACCGACGAGCAGACCTCCGCCGACCTGCTGAAGCAGGCCGCGAAGATCGTCGCGGACGATCAGGCCGCCGACTGGCTGTACAACGGTGCGTCCATCGTCGCGGTGGGCACGAACGTGAGCGGCTTCCCTTCCGTCAACGTCAACGAGCGCATCAACCTCGCCGAGCTGGCCAAGAGCAAGGGGTGATCCGTTACGCGCTGACGCGACTGGCCCTGCTGCTGCTCGGCCTGTTCGTCGCCAGTGCGCTGATCTTCCTGACGCTCCGGGTCCTTCCCGGCGACGTCGCTCAGCTCATCGCCGGGATCGATGCGGGCCCGGCGCAGGTCGCCGCGATCCGTGAGCGCCTCGGGCTCGGAGAGCCCCTTGCGGTGCAGTACCTGTCGTGGATCGGCGGTGTCTTCCGCGGAGATCTCGGCCAGTCGCTGCTGACGGGCGCCCCCGTGGCGGGGCAGCTCGCCGAGAAGGCGCAGGTGACGATTCCGCTCGGACTGATGGCGATGACCGTCGCCCTGCTGATCGCACTGCCGTTCGGAGTGCTCTCCGCCGTTCGCCGCGGCCGTCCCGACGGCACCGCCCTCTCCGTCGGCGCCCAGGCCGTGGCCGCCGTCCCGGTGGTGTGGGCTGGCATGATGCTGGTGCTCGTGTTCGCTGTCTGGCTCGGGTGGCTGCCCGCCCAGGGCTTTCCCCGCGCGGGGTGGAGCGACCCGGCATCCGCGATCCGTGCTCTGCTGCTGCCGGCGATCACGATCGGCGTCGTCGAGGGCGCGATGCTCATGCGGTTCGTCCGTTCGGCGACCCTCCAGGCGACGGGAGAGGACTTCGTCCGCACCGCGGCGGCGAAGGGCCTCACCCGCACGCAGGCCCTCATCCGGCACGGACTGCCCACGGTGGGTCTGTCGATCATCACGGTTCTGGGACTGCAGGTGGCAGGCATCATCGTCGGCGCTGTCGTCATCGAGCAGCTGTTCAGTCTGCCCGGCATCGGACGCATGCTCGTCGAGGACGTCGGCAAGCGCGACCTGCTCAAGGTGCAGGGCGAGCTGCTCGTGCTCACCGGCTTCGTGCTCGTCGTCGGCTTCGTCGTCGACCTCATCCACCACCTCATCGACCCTCGACAGCGGGAGGCAGAATGAGCAGGTTCGCCTGGCTGCGTCGACTGTGGGCGCTGTCGACCGGACGCTTCGGCCTCGTCGTCTCGCTGGCGATCGGCGCCGTCGCGCTGGTCGCCCGATTCTGGCTGCCGTTCGATCCTCAGACGGTCGACGTCGACGGACGCTGGGCTGCGCCGGGGTGGCCGCACCTGCTCGGCACGGACGGCGCGGGCCGCGACATCCTGAGCCTGCTCATGGCCGGAGCGCGCACGACGGTGTGGGTGGCTCTGGGAGCCGGACTCGTGGCGACCGTCATCGGCGTCGCCCTCGCGACCCTCGGCGCCCTCACCGCGCGGTGGGTGCGGGAGAGCGTCGCGGTGCTCGTCGACATCCTGATCGCGTTCCCCGTGCTCCTGATCGCCATGATGATCTCGTCGGTCTGGGGCGGCTCGCTGTGGGTCGTGATCGTCTCGGTCGGCATCGGCTTCGGCGTCAACATCGCGCGGGTGACGCGCCCCGAGCTGCGCCGCGTGCTGCACAGCGACTTCGTGCTCGCCGGTCGCGCCGGCGGCCTCACCCCGTTCCAGAACCTGTACCGCCACCTACTGCCGAACGTCGCCCCGGTCTTCATCGTGCAGCTGTCGTGGGGCATGGCCGTCGCCGTGCTCGCCGAGGCCGGGCTCAGCTACCTCGGCTTCGGCGCCCCGCTCACCGAGCCCAGCTGGGGGCTGCTGCTGAAGGATCTGCAGCAGTACATCTCGGTGCACCCGTTGAGCGTCGTCTGGCCGGGACTGGCGATCACGATCACGGTGCTGGGGCTCAACCTCCTCGGGGACGCACTGCGCGAGGCGACCGACCCCACCCTCACGCGTCGGCGCACGGCGGCGCAGACCCACACGACGGCGGTGATCTCGTGAGCCTCGTGGTGCGCAATCTGTCGATCGAGATCGACGGTCGCCGCGTCGTGGACGACATCTCCTTCGACGTCCCCGACGGCGCGCGCGTGGGCCTGATCGGAGAGTCGGGGTCGGGCAAGTCCCTCACCGCCCTCGCGATCCTCGGCCTGCTGCCGGATGCCGCCACGGCCACGGGCAGCATCCGATGGAACGAGCGCGAGCTGATCGGTCTGCCGGACCGCGAGCTCGCCCGACTGCGCGGCGATGAGATCGGCATCGTCTTCCAGGAGCCGCGCACCGCCCTCAATCCGATCCGCACCGTCGGCCGCCAGATCGCCGAGTCCGTGCGCATCCACGAGGGGCTCGGACGCCGGGATGCCGCGGCGCGCGCCATCGCCGAGGCCGAGCGCGTGCGTCTGCCCGAGCCGGCCCAGATCGTCCGCCGCTACCCGCACCAGCTCTCCGGCGGCCAGCGCCAGCGCGTGGCCATCGCCATGGCCCTCGCCTGCCGTCCGCGCCTCCTGATCGCCGACGAGCCGACGACGGCCTTGGACGTCACGATCCAGGCGGAGGTGCTCGAACTGCTCGCCGGCCTCGTCGCGAGGGACGGCATGTCGCTGGTGTTCATCACGCACGACCTGGCGGTGCTCTCCCAGATCGCCACGCACGCCGTCGTGCTCGAAGACGGGCGCGTGGTCGAGCACGGGCCGCTCTCACGACTGCTCACGGCACCGGCATCCCCGGTGACGCAAGGCCTGCTGCGCGACGCCACCGCGACGCTGTGGCGACCGGGAGGTGCCCGATGAGGGCGGTGGACCCGGCGTTGCTGAGCGCACGCGCGCTCACCCGTCGCTTCCGCCAACGCGGAACCGGACTGTTCGAGCGGACACGATGGACCACGGCGCTCGAGGACGCCGACATCGACGTCTTCGAGGGCTCCGCCGTCGGCATCATCGGCGAGTCGGGCTCCGGTAAGTCGACGCTCGTCAGGCTGCTGTTGGGGTTGGACGCCCCCACGACAGGCACCGTCACGATGGCGGGCCGCTCGGTCGATGCGCGCGCCTCGGCGCGGTCGCTGCACTGGCTGCGACGCGAGACCGGCATCGTGTTCCAGGATCCGTACGCGTCGCTGGATCCCCGGATGAGCGTCGGAAGGATCATCGGCGAGCCGCTCTGGGCGCTGGAGATCCCGGGCGATCGTCGTGCGCGCGTGCGCGAGGTGCTCAAGGCGGTCGGCCTCGAGGCCGCGATGGCCGACCGCTACCCGCACGAGTTCTCGGGCGGGCAGCGCCAGCGCATCGCCCTGGCGCGCGCGATCGTGCACCGCCCGCGCATCCTCGTCGGCGACGAGCCGCTCTCGGCGCTCGATGTCACCGTACGCGCGCAGATCCTGGAACTGCTGCGCGAGCTGCGCCAGCGCGAACAGCTCACCCTCGTGATGGTGTCGCACGACATCGGCGTCGTGCAGAACCTCTGCGACGAAGTGATCGTCATGACGGACGGCCGCATCGTCGAGGAGGGTCCGACCGAGAAGGTCCTGCTCGCGCCGCAGGTCGCCTACACGCGTCGGCTGCTCGCCTCCATCCCGGTGATCGACCCACCGCGGGACTGATCGCTGCGTGGGCGAGGCATCGGACAGGCGCGCACGTCGGATGCCGGGCGTAGGGTGACGCCATGTTCGCGATCGTCCCGCCGTATCTGCTGTCTCGCCTGGCCGCCACCGATGCCCCACACCTCGCGAACGCCGCAGAGGCCGCCCGCGCGACCCTGGCGATCGCACGGCCCTCCCACCCGGCGCCCGCGCGCGGTCGGGCGCGGCTCGATCTGTCGGTCGACGGCGACGCCCTCCTCCTGCAGGGAGAGCCGGCGCCCGACCGCGTCATCTCCGACGCGCAGCACCGCGAAACGCTTCCCGGCGTGCGCGTGCGCGGCGAAGACGACCCGGCCGTCGCCGACGTCGCCGTGAACGAGGCCTTCGAGGGGCTGGGCGCGAGCTTCGAGCTGTTCTGGGATGCGTTCGCACGCCGTTCGATCGACGGCGCGGGCGGAACCCTCGCGGCGAGCGTGCACTACGGCGACCGCTATGACAACGCGTTCTGGAACGGCGAGCGGATGGTCTTCGGCGACGGCGACGGCGAGGTGTTCCGGGGCTTCACCTCTTCGATCAGCGTCATCGGGCACGAGCTCGGCCACGGCGTGATCGAACACGGCGGCGGTCTCGAGTACCAGGGACAGTCGGGAGCGCTCAACGAGTCCGTAGCCGACGTCTTCGGCGCGCTGACAGAGCAGCATCGCGCCGGCGAGAGCGCCGCGGAGGCGTCGTGGCTGATCGGGGCCGGCATCTTCACCGACGCCGTTCAGGGCGTGGCGCTGCGCTCGATGAAGGCACCCGGAACGGCCTACCACGACGACGTTCTCGGCAAAGACCCTCAGCCCGCCCACATGCGCGACTACGTCCGCACGAGCGAGGACAACGGCGGCGTGCACATCAACTCCGGCATCCCGAACAAGGCTTTCCACCTCGT
Source organism: Microbacterium sp. MRS-1 (assembly GCF_000585455.1). Lineage (NCBI taxonomy): Bacteria > Bacillati > Actinomycetota > Actinomycetes > Micrococcales > Microbacteriaceae > Microbacterium > Microbacterium sp. MRS-1. Next base: position 44,803 of record NZ_JAUF01000014.1, on the reverse strand, counting down.
CGCCACCGCGCTCGGCGGTCACGCGTGGGAACGAGCGGGCCGCATCTGGTACCTCACCGTGACGCAGGGCGCCGTGCCGCCGACGGCGGATTTCTCGGCGTTCGCGGCGGCGACCACGGCGGTCGCGCAGCGGGAGTACGGTGAGAGATCGGAGGAAGCCGACGCCGTCCGCACCGCGTGGAACGCCGTCGGTGTGACCGCCCGTGACGAACCATCCCGATCCGCGCGATCTGCCGGAGACCGCGAATGACGCCGATGCGCACGCCCTGACCGTGAGCATGGTCCGCTCCGGCGGCGTCGCGGGATTCACGCGCCGCTGGCACCTCTCAGCACCTCCCCACGAGAGTGCGCGCTGGAAGCAGCTCGTGGAACGTTGCCCCTGGGATGCCGAGGACAGGGGCGAGCATCGCCCGAGCTCGGCCACTGCCCCCACCGCGCAGGGCGCCGACCGATTCACCTGGACCATCGAAGCTCACGTCGACGGTCGTTCCCACCGTGCGATCGTCAGCGAGGCGGACGCCGAGGGCGCCTGGCGCACCTTGATCGACGCGGTCCGCGACGCCGCGCCCTCACCCCTCTGAGCGCTCCGAGCGCGAGAACAGCGAACGCTTCTTCTTCACCGGCGACAGCTGCTTCTGCAGGTAGATCGTGCCGAGCCAGCGGCCGAACTTGAAGCCGACGCGTCCCATCCGTCCGACCTCGACGAAGCCGAGCTTCTCGTGCAGGGCGATGGAGGACTCGGCCCCCTTGTCGCTGATCACCGCGACCATCTGATGGATGCCGGCCGCCTCACTGGCCGCGATCAGCGCCTCCAGGAGCGCACGGCCGAGTCCCTTGCCCGTCGCCGCCTGCCCCAGGTAGATCGAGTTCTCCACGCTGTAGCGGTACGCCGACTTGGCCGACATCGGCTGCACGAGTGCATAGCCGAGGATCTGCCCGCTGGGCGACTGCGCCACGAGGAACGGCATGCCGAGCTTGGCCAGGTGCTCGAGCTTCTCGCGCCACTGGGCGAGCGACCACTTCTTCTCGTCGAAGGTCACCACCGAGTTGGTGACGTAGTAGTTGTAGATCTCGCGGATGTCCGGAATATCGCCGTCCCGCACGGGCCGGATCTCGTAGGAGAAGGGGCGCTCCTGCTCGCTGCGGCGCAGGTGCACGGGCAGCCGCCGCCGACTCTTGTCGTACTCCTCCTCCAGCATGTGGCTCAGCCTAAACGCCAGTCGACCGGCGTCGCACCCTGCTGGACGAGCAGCTCATTGACACGCGAGAAGGGACGCGAGCCGAAGAAGCCCCGACTGGCCGACAGCGGCGAAGGGTGGGCGGACTCCACGGTCGGGGTCCCCGCGAGAAGGGGCCGCAGGTTCGCGGCATCCCGCCCCCACAGCACCGCGACCAGCGGCCGATCCCGGGCGACGAGGGTGCGGATGGCGTGCTCGGTGATCGTCTCCCATCCCCACCCGCGGTGCGACGCGGGAGCGCCGGGAGCCACCGTCAGCACGCGGTTGAGCAGCATGACGCCCTGGTCGCTCCACGCGGAGAGGTCGCCGTGCGGTGCCCGTGCGATGCCGAGGTCGGCTTCCAGCTCCTGGTAAATGTTGGCGAGGCTTCGCGGCAGGGGCCTCACGTGCGCATCGACGGCGAACGAGAGCCCGATCGGGTGGCCCGGGGTCGGGTAGGGATCCTGCCCGACGATGAGCACCTTGACCTCGGCGAGCGGCCTCGCGAAGGCGCGGAGCACCTTGTCGCCCGCGGGGAGATACGGCCGCCCTGCCGCGGTCTCGGCGCGCAGTCGTTCGCCGAGCGCCGCGATGTCGGGCGCCACCGGAGCGAGCGCGTGCGCCCAATCCGCGTCGATGAGTCCGGCATCGGCCAGCTCATCGAGGGCCATCGCCATCAGGCGCTCGCCTCCGCGCCGGCGTCCTCCTCGATCACCGAACCGGCGGCCGACCACGGGAAGTCGATCCAGCGGTCGGTCTCGCGCCACGAGAAGTCGGGCTGGGCGACACTGCCGGGCTTCGTGTAGATGCAGACCGATCGCACGTCGGCATCGGCGTCGCGCAGCATCTTGACGGCGAGGGCGAGCGTGCGCCCACTGTCGGCGACGTCATCGACGAGCAGGACGCGCTTGCCGGGCAGGTAACCGAGGTCGAGGTCGGGCGGCAGCAGCGCCGGCGCCTCCAGCACGGTGCCGATGCCGGTGTAGAACTCCACGTTCAAAGCGCCACAGCTCTTCACCCCCAGGCCGTAGGCGATGGCGCCGGCGGGCAGCAGGCCCCCGCGGGCGATCGCCACCACGACGTCGGGAACGAACCCGTCCGCCACGATCGATCGGGACAACGCCCGGGTCGCCTCACCGAAACCGTTCCACGTCAGTACTTCGCGCTCGCTCGTCACGGCATTCAGCCTAGGCGCCGCCGCGGTGCGCGACACACACGCGTGGATAGAGTGAACGCCGTGACCTCCTCCTCCGCAGGCTCCTCGACGGCGAAGAGCCCCCGCACCCGCTCGGCCCGCCTTCCCCGGGGCCTCGGCATCACCGCCGGCCTCATCGGATGGTTCATCCTGGTCGAGATCGTCAGCGGCATCCTGCAGGGCTATTACGTGCCGCTGTTCAGCGACATCGTCGTCTCCCTCGGCATCCACGACTCCGACGTCAACTGGTTCGAGGCGGCGCAGCTGCTGCTGTCGGCGCTCGTCGTGCCGGTGCTCGCGAAACTCGGCGACATGTACGGGCACAAGCGCATCCTGCTGATCGCCGCGATCCTCACGGCCGGGGCGACCTGGTGGCTGGTGTTCGCGACCTCGTTCTGGAGCTTTCTGATCGCCTGGGCGTTGCAGGGCTTCTACGTCGTCTGGCTGCCGTTGGAGATCGCCCTCATCTTCGAGCGCGGGCGGGTGCAGCAGCGCGGAGTGTCGACGACCCGCCGCGCGGCGGGTCTGCTGGTCGTCGGGCTGGAGGCAGGCGCGATCATCGGCGCTCTCGCCGCCGGACGGATCTTCGCCGCAAGCGGCCAGAACCTCACCGCGACGCTCGTCGTGCCGGCGATCGCCGTCACGCTGGTCGCACTCGTCATCTGGATCGGCGTTCCCGAATCCGCACCCGAGGGCGGACGACGCCTCGACACGAGGGGCTTTGTACTGCTCGCGTGGGCACTGCTGCTCGTGACGGGCGGTCTGGCCTGGATGCGGATGATCGGCGAGCTGGCGCTCGGCACCGCCGCCTGGACCTGGGTCGTCGCCCTGCTGCTGGCCGGGGTCGCGGTGTTCGTATGGTTCGTGCGCTTCGAACTGCGCCAGGACGACCCGGCGGTGGACATCCGGGTGCTGCGCCGACCCGAGATGTGGCCGGTGCAGGCGACGGCCTTCCTCATCGGGATCAGCCTGCTCGGCGCGCAGGGACCGTTGTCGACGTACGCCGGCACCGATCCCTCCCTCGGCTACGGGCTCGGGCTGGATGCCACGGAGCGCTCGAACATCATCGGGGTCTACCTCGTGTCACTCATCGTGGGCGCCGTGCTGTTCGCCGTGACCTCGCGGCGGGCGAGCCCACGGGTCGTACTGATCGCGGCATCCCTGCTCGTGGGTATCGGCTATCTGCTCTTCCTGCCGTTCCACCGGGAGCTGTGGCAGGTGCTGCTCAACCTCTCGATCGCCGGGCTCGGCTGCGGCGCGCTGGTCGGTGCGCTTCCCGCCGCCGCGGCCGCCGCCGCCCCGCGCGGGCAGACCGGCATCGCGACGGCACTGACCAACACGACCAAGACGATCGGCGGATCGTTCTCCTCAGCCGTGTTCGGCGTGGTGCTCGCGGCCGGCGCCGGCGCCGTGGCCAGCCAGACCGCGGCCTCCCTCGGTGGCTACCTGACGGTGTGGGCGATCTGCGCCGGCGGCGGATTCCTCGCCGCCCTGCTGCTCGTGTTCGTTCCGAAGGTCGCGTTCGCCGACGCCCCCGCGTCCTGACGCCGCTGGCCTCTTTCGCGGGGTCAGGCGCGCGGGCGGAGGCGGCCGCGCGCCAGCAGGTGCTGCGCGGACTGGGCGACCGGGCGCATCGTCACGAGGTCCAGGTTGACGTGGCCGGGCGCGTTGAGGGCGTACGCGATGACATCCGCGACATCGTCCGCGGTGAGCGGGTGCTCGACGCCCTCGTAGACCTTCTCGGCCGTGGCGCGGTCGCCGCCCAGTCGGTTGAGGGTGAACTCCTCGGTGTAGACCATGCCCGGCGCGACCTCGGTCACGCGGATCGGCTCGCCGTTCAGCTCCAGGCGCAGGGCGTGCACGAGCATCGCCTCGCCCGCCTTCGCCGCGTTGTAACCGGCTCCTCTGGGATACGCCGTCTGTGCCGCGGTCGAGGTGACATACAGCGTGTCGGCGTGGCCGCCGTCGTCGATCCCTGCCCGCAGCAACGGCAGCAGGGCCGCCGTGACCAGCTGCGCCGACAGCACGTTCGCCTCGAACATCCAGCGCCAGTCCGCCGGGTCGCCGTCTTCGACCCGGTCGGTGCCCCGCGCGCCGCCGGCGACGTGCACGAGGGCGTGCACCGCCCCGGTGCGTGCCAGGTGCTCGGCCAGCGCCGCCACGTCGGTCTCGTTCGACAGGTCGGCGGCGAACGATGCCGACCCGGTTTCGCGATCCAGCGCGACCAGCCGCTCCGCGCGGCGAGCCACACCCACCACGTCCCAGCCCGACGCCCGCAGGGCGCGGACGGTCGCCGCACCGATGCCGGAGCTCGCTCCCGTCACCACGGCGCGACGACGGTGGTCCTGAGAACTCTCCTGCGGCGAAGTCATGCCCCCACGCTACGTCACGGCATCGGATGCCGAGGCGAGTGCGTTCATTACGTCACATTTCCCGACCGTTGTTGACAACGGGCGCGAACTCTACTGTCAGTGATGGCCGCGGCATCCGACCCCGGCTCCCCACCACTTCCGATTCACCCGATGGAGCCCGACATGTCCGCATCCGAGAACTGGCGCTTCGAGACCACGCAGATCCACGCGGGCGCGCAGCCCGACCCCGTGACCAAGGCGCGAGCCACGCCGATCTACCAGACCACCTCCTACGTGTTCGACAACGCCGACCACGCCGCGAACCTGTTCGCTCTGGCGGAGTTCGGCAACATCTACACCCGCATCCAGAACCCCACGCAGGACGTCGTCGAACAGCGCATCGCGGCCCTCGAGGGGGGCACCGGCGCCCTCCTCGTCGCGTCGGGCCAGGCAGCGGAGACATTCGCGATCCTCAACATCGCGGAGGCCGGTGACCACTTCGTGTCGTCGAGCTCGATCTACGGCGGCACCTACAATCTCTTCAAGTACACGCTGGGCAAGCTCGGCATCGAGGTCACGTTCGTCGAGAACCAGGACGACCCGGAGGAATGGCGCCGCGCGGTCCGCCCCAACACGAAGCTGTTCTTCGCCGAGACGATCGGCAACCCACAGATCAACGTGCTCGACATCCGCACCGTCGCCGACGTCGCCCACGAGGCCGGTGTGCCGCTCATCGTCGACAACACGATCGCAACGCCCTACCTCATCCGCCCGTTCGAGCACGGCGCCGACATCGTCGTGCACTCGGCCACCAAGTTCCTCGGCGGCCACGGCACCGTCATCGGCGGCGCCATCGTCGACGGCGGCACGTTCCCGTGGTCCGAGCACGCCGACCGCTTCCCGGGCCTGACCACCCCCGACCCCTCCTACCACGGCGCGGTCTACACGCAGGCTGTCGGCGACGGCCTGGCGTACGTCATCAAGGCACGCGTGCAGCTGCTGCGCGACCTCGGCGCCGCCATCTCGCCGCAGAGCGCCTGGCTGCTCATCCAGGGCATCGAGACCCTGTCGCTGCGCATCGAGCGTCACGTGCAGAACGCGCAGGAGATCGCCGAGTGGCTGGAGAACCACGACGACATCGCCTCGGTCAACTACTCCGGCCTGCCGACCTCGCCCTGGTACGCGGCCGCGAACCGCTACGCCCCGAAGGGCGTGGGCGCGGTGCTGTCGTTCGAGCTCAAGGGCGGCGTCCAGGCCGGTCGCGAGTTCGTGAACGCGCTCGAGCTCTTCAGCCACCTCGCCAACATCGGCGATGTCCGCTCGCTCGTCATCCACCCGGCATCCACGACGCACTCGCAGCTGACGCCGGAGCAGCAGCTCACGGCCGGTGTGACCCCGGGCCTGGTCCGCCTGTCGGTGGGTCTGGAGAACGTCGAGGATCTCAAGGCCGACCTCGAGCAGGCCCTCGCCGCCGCGCGCAAGGTCTCCGAGGCCGCCCGCGCCTGAGCCCTGCCCCGCCGCGGAGCAGCATACCCGTCCCCGACGGGTGCACGAACTCCGCAGGATGCCGCGAACTCCGCAGCCGGAAACGCTTCCCGCTGCGGAGTTCGTGCGTTTCTGCGGAGGTGGTGGTCGTAACAGTCCGTTTGCGATATCCGAGACCCGGGAGAATGGACGTCATGGACTGGCAGACCTCCGAAGACACGGTGCCGAGTGCACCGATCACGGAGGCCGACGCGCGCCTGCTGCGCGGCCGCCCCCCGGCGACGGGCGCCTGGCGCGACGGCGATCCCGCCGGCGACCGCCGCTTCGCCGCGTTCGGCGCCTTCACGACCGAGGGCGGTCGGGAGCTTCCCGGCATCCGCCTGGCCTACGAGACCTGGGGCGAGCTGTCGCCCGCCCGTGACAACGCGGTGCTCGTGCTGCATGCCCTCACCGGCGACAGTCACGTGCGCGGCGCCGCGGGACCCGGTCATCCCACCGCGGGCTGGTGGGACGACATCGTGGGCCCGGGCGCCCCCATCGACACCGACCGCTGGTTCGTCGTCGCCCCGAACATGCTCGGTGGATGCCAGGGCTCGACGGGGCCGTCATCGATCGCCCCCGACGGGTACGAATGGGCGGGACGCTTTCCGTACCTGACCGTCCGCGACCAGGTCGCCGCCCAGGTGCGCCTTGCGGATGCGCTCGGCATCGATGTGTGGGCCGCGGTCGTCGGCGGCTCGATGGGCGGCATGCACGCGCTCGAGTGGGGTGTGGGCCAGCCCGAGCGCGTCGCGCGGCTCGCCGTACTCTCCTCTCCGCCGACGACGACGGCCGACCAGATCGCGCTCAACGGCGTGCAGCTGGAAGCCATCCAGATCGATCCGCGCTTCGCCGACGGTGAGTACTACGACGCTCCCGACGGCGAGGGACCGCACCGCGGCCTCGCGCTCGCCCGCCGCATGGCCCTGCTGAACTACCGGAGCCCCACCGAACTCAACCAGCGCTTCCAGCGATCGTGGCAGTCGGGAAAGAGCCCGCTCGGTCACGGGGGCCGCTTCGCCGTGGAAAGCTATCTCGACTTCCACGGCAACAAGTTCACGCGCCGCTTCGACGCGAACACCTACATCACGCTGGTCGAGGCCATGAACTCCCACGACGTGGGACGCGACCGTGGCGGGGTCGAGGATGCCCTCGCGCGTGTCACCGCGACGACGCTCGTGCTCGGCACCGATAGCGACCGCCTGTTCCCGATCGATGGACAGCACCGCATCGCGCGCGGCATCCGCTCGACGATCGACGACGGCGCCATCGTGCTGTCGAGCGACTTCGGTCACGACGGCTTCCTCATCGAGACGACCGCCGTCGGAGCGCACCTGCGGCGGTTGCTGCAGGCCTGATCCCGGCGTCAGGCCACCGCGGCGGCGGTTCGTGCGGAGCGCGCCTCGATCCCGAAGCTCACGAGGGCGAGCACGAGGCCGGATGCCGCGAGCAGCGCTCCCACCCAGACCGGTGCGACGAAGCCGAAGCCGGCCGCGATCACGACGCCGCCGAGAAACGCCCCGGTGGCGTTGCCGATGTTCAGCGCGGAGTGGTTCAGCGCCGCGGCGATCGACTGGTTGTCGCCGGCGACGTCCATGAGCCGCGTCTGGATCGACGGGCTCAGCACCGAGGACACGAAGCCGACCAAGAAGATGAACAGGCCGAGCGCGATCAGCGCGCCCGCCGTGAGGGCGAGGAGCACCTGCACCACGATGAGAGCGCCGAGGCCCGCCAGCATCGTGCGTTTCAGGTCGCGATCAGCAAGGTGGCCGCCGACGAGATTCCCGATCGTCATGCCGATGCCCATGACGATGAGGATCACCGGCACCACGGCCGCGGGAGCTCCCGCGACCTCGGTGACGATCGACGCGACGTAGCTGTAGGCCGCGAAGAACCCGCCGAACCCGATCGCACCGACCCCCAGGGTCAGCCACACCTGGCCGATCCGCAGCGCGCGCAGCTCCGCGCGGAGCGTCCGTCCGGGATCGCCCGCATGGGCCGGCACGGTCAGCGCGATCATCACTGCGGCGAGGGCGAAGATGAGGGCGACGACGAGGAATGCGATCCGCCACCCGAAGCGCTGCCCGAGGAAGGTGCCGAACGGCACACCGACGACGTTGGCCACCGTGAGGCCCGTGAGCACGAAGGCGACGCCCTTGGCGCGGTTTCCCGGCCCCATGACGTCGGCGGCGACAAGAGCGCCGATACCGAAGTATGCGCCGTGCGGCAGCCCGGCCAGCACGCGGGATGCCGCGACCAGCTCGAAGGTCGGAGCCAGCAACGTCAGCGTGTTGCCGAGCGTCAGGGCCGCCGCCAGCGCCAGCATCACACGGTGGCGTGGATACTTCGCGACGACACCCGCGATCGTCGGAGCGCCGATGACGACGCCGAGCGCGTACAGGGTGATGAGCCACCCCGCCTGCGCGACGGCGTCCTCGGGCGCGGAGGCCCACGTCGCCGGCAGCAGGTCAGCGGAGATGTTCGGGAGCAAGCCCATGACGACGAACTCGGTCATGCCGATGCCGAACGAGCCGATGGCGAGGGAGAGAAGCGCCCACATCGCCGCACCCCTCGACGGGGTCGAGGAGATCACCCGGCCATGCTACCGGTCGCCGGCGGCGTCCCGGGGCCGCCTACCCGTCGACCTCCAACGCCGCGATCGCCGTCTCCAACCGTTCGATCTTTCCATCGAGCTCGCCGGTGCGGCCCGGGCGGATGTCGGCCTTGAGCACCAGCGAGACGCGTGATCCGAACGGCATGACGGCATCCGTCGCGGCCTTCACGACCGCGAACACCTCGTCCCACTCCCCCTCGACCTCGGTGAACATCGAGGTCGTGCGGTGCGGCAGACCCGAGTCGCGGACGACCTTCACGGCGGCGGCGACCGCGTCGTGCACCGACCCGTCTGCGGCGGTCGGCGTGTGAGGGGCGGTGCCGCTGGGGGCGACGGAGAAGGCGACGAGCATGAGAGCTCCTTCGGATCGGTGACGACGGGATCGGTGACGACGGGGTCAGGGCACGAGCGGGGCGGCGGACTCGCGGGGCGCGCGTGCGGATGCGGCCGATGCGGGCGCACGACGGGCGATGGCCACGAGGCGCACGATCATCCACGCGAACATCGCACAGAGCACGAGGTTGCGAAGGGTCAGCAGACTCACCGGCACGAGCTGCGGGGAGAGCACGCCGTTGTAGGTGAGCGGGTAGACGAGCTGCGTGAGCAGCGCGGCGAACAGCGCTACCGACGCCGGGGCCATCCAGCGGCGACGATTGATGACGAGCCCGAGCACCACCGACGGCACCAGCCAGCACAGGTACTGCGGCGAGCCCACCTTGTTGAAGACGATGAACCCGAGAACGAAGGCGAGTGAGAGCGTCGGGAACAGCGTCGCGTAACGGACACCGCGCACCACGGCCCACACGCCGAGGGCGGCGACCACCATCATCGCCACGACGAGAGCGGGAGTCATGGCGGCGATCACCGGATCGATCTGGGTGCCGGTGACCTGGAACGTCAGCAGATGCTGGTCGTAGTACACCCAGAACCCGCGGATGCCGAGCAGAGCGCCCCAGAGGTACGGCATGCTGACCGGCGCCTCCACCTGGAGACCGCGCGTCGTCTGATCGCCGATGAAGCCGAAGGCGCGCGCCCCACCGCCGAGAGCGCCGACCGCGAGCAGTGTCGCCGCGCTCACGAGCACCGCACCGCCCACCAGCGCACCGCGGCGACGCAGCGCCACGATCGCGGCGGCCAGGATCGCGGCGGGCCACACCTTCATCCACGTCGCGACCGACAGCAGCGCCGACGCCGCCCACGGACGCCCGATGAGCCAGAGACACCCGAGCACGGCCAGCGCCACGGTGAACCCGTCGAGCCGGTACAGCCCGACCGGACCGAGCACCGCCACGTAGGCGAGCCAGAACCATGCGGCCGTCACGCGTCCCGCCGAGCGGGCGCGCCCGACCAGGACGGCGAACGCGACGGCATCCGCGGCGATCACGACGATCGCCCAGCCGACGGTGTAACCGGCGATCCACGCGAACGCGTGCGCCAGCAGCATGGGCAGCAGCGCGAGCTGGGGATACACCCACGACTGGTCGATGCCGACGATGCCGTGCCCCTGCAGTGCGCTCGTCGACCACGGTTCGTAGACGCGGTAGACGTCTCCCATCGGTTCGTTGGGCAGGACGAAGCCGAGCCAGGCGACACCGACGTGAACGATCGCGAAGGCGGTCCACAGCACGCTCCGCCTCATCATCCCCCCATCCTAGGGAGGCGACCTCAGCGTTCCGAGACGAGCTCGCCCACGACCCTCGACACCGCGCGTGCCACGTCGAGAGCGACCAGCGGACCCCCGCCGTGGCGGGCGGACGCGGCAGCTCCCGCCCGCCCGTGCACCCAGGCCGCGCAGGCGGCGGCATCCGCAAGACGATCCGGAGCTCCGGCCACCAGCGCCCCCAGGATGCCGGCGAGGACATCTCCTGTGCCGGCCGTCGCCAGCCACGCGACGCCCGCCGTCACCGAACGCAGCGTCCCCGGGGGCGTCGCGATCAGCGTCGTCGACCCCTTCAGCAGCAGGACAGCGCCGGTGACGGCGGCCGTCTCGAGGGCAGCCTGCTCCCGGTCGACGGCCGGGGCCAGACCCAGTCGATCGCGCAGTGCGGCGTGCTCGCGATCGTGGGGCGTCAGCACCAGCGGAGCGCGATCCCCGGTGAGGGCGGATGCCGCGACGACGAGATCCAGCGCGCCGGCATCGACGACGACCGGCACCTGACCGGCGAGGATCGTCCGCACCGCCGCGGTCTCGGCAGCGGTGCGGGTGGCGGGAGACGTGCCCGAGCCGACCACCCACGCCTGCACCCGCCCGTCGGCCGTCACCGTCTCGGGGCGACGCTGGAGCACGAGATCGGCGGCCCGGCGCGGACCGAGGTAGCGCACCATCCCCGTCCCTGTCCGCCACGCGGCCTCGACGCCCAGAACAGCCGCTCCGGGAAACTCCTCCGACCCGGTGCGCATGCCCACCACGCCACGGGAATACTTGTCGTCGCTCGCCGTTGGCACCCTGAGGAAGGTGGCCGTCTCCGGTGCCGTCCACGGCGAGGGTGCGCTCATGCGCGCCACCCTACCCGTCCCCGTCCCCGGTCGTTGAGCGAGGCGCAAAGCGCCGAGTCGAAACGCCCACCCGCATCGAGCCCGCGGAGAGCCATCATGAGCCTGCTGTTCACCCCGTACGAACTGGCCGGACGCACCGTCCGCAATCGCCTCTGGGTCGCGCCGATGTGTCAGTATTCGGCGACCGACGGCGTACCCAACGACTGGCATCACGTTCACCTCGCCCAGTTCGCGTCCGGCGGCGCCGGTGTCGTCATCGCCGAGGCGACCGCGGTGACCCCGGAGGGACGCATCTCCCCCGAGGACGTGGGCCTCTGGAACGACGAACAGCGCGACGCGTGGGCGCCCATCGTTGCCGCGATCCGCGCCCGCGGAGCTCTTCCCGGCGTGCAGCTGGCCCACGCCGGACGCAAGGCCTCGACCTTCTCACCGTTCTCCGGGCGCCGCGGCAGCGTCCCCGCCGCCGAGGGTGGATGGACCACTCTCGCCCCCTCCGCCATCGCCTACGACGGATTCGAGGCGCCGGAGGCCTTGGATGCCGCGGGCATCCGCCGCATCGTCGAGGCGTTCGCCGCCGCCGCGGTGCGGGCGGTCGCCGCCGGCTTCGAGATGCTGGAAGTCCACGCCGCGCACGGCTATCTGCTCCACCAGTTCCTCTCGCCGCTGTCGAACGCGCGCGAGGACGAGTACGGCGGCAGCCTGGAGAACCGCGCCCGGCTGCTGCTGGAGGTCGTCGACGCCGTCCGCAGCGCCGCCCCGGATGCCGCGACTCTCGTGCGCTTCTCGGCATCCGACTGGGCCGACGGCGGCTGGGATGCCGCGCAGACGGCGACCGTCGCCGGATGGGCGGCCGCGCGCGGCGTCGATTTCTTCGACATCTCCAGCGGCGGTCTCGTCGCCCACCAGCGCATCACGACCGGCCCCGGCTACCAGGTGCCGCTCGCCGCCGAGGTACACCGACGGTCCGGCGTCGCCGTCGGCGCCGTCGGAGAGATCACCTCGGGCGTTCAGGCGGAGCAGATCCTGGCCTCCGGCGACGCCGATGTGATCCTGGCCGGTCGCGAGTGGCTGCGCGATCCGCACTTCGCTCTGCGCGCCCAGGTGGAGTTGGGCGAGCCGGACACCGGCCTCTGGCCGCCGCAGTACGAGCGCGCCCGCCCCGCGACCCGCTGAGGACGCAACGGCGTTTCGGCTCGCTTCGCCCACTCAACGACGGAGGGGACGACCCCGGTCGTTGAGCGAGGCCCGCAGGGCCGAGTCGAAACGCCGCTTCGGCTCAGTAGCCCCGGCGCGTCGCGTCGTGCACTTCGCCGACGAGCTCCTCGATGATGTCCTCGAGGAAGAGCACCGCCGTCGTCTCGCCCCGGGCGTTGCGCACCTGCGCGAGGTGACGGCCGGTGCGGCGCATGAGGGCCAGCGCATCCTCGAGGTCGGTCGTCTCGGCGACCGGAACCATGTGGTGGATGCGCTTCGGCTTGATCGGCACGGCGACCTTCTCATCGGCGCCGGCGCCCTCAGCCGCGCGGAGCACATCCTTGAGATGGACGTAGCCGAGAGGGATGCCCTCGGCATCCACGATCACGTAGCGCGAGAAGCCGTGCTTGGCGACGGCGCGCTCGATCTCGTCGGGCGTCGTCGTCTCGGGAAGCGTCACGAGCTCCGACAGGGGTACGGCGACGTCCCGCGCCTTCTTGTCGGTGAACTCCAACGCGGCCGTCACGGCGCCGGAAGCGTCGTCGAGCACGCCCTCGATCCGTGACTGGTTCACGATCGTGGCCACCTCGTCGAGGGTGAACGTCGACGCCGCCTCGTTCTTCGGCTCGACCCGGAACAGGCGCACGATGTGGTTGGCCAGCCAGTTGAGGGCGACGATGATCGGGTAGAAGAGCTTCGAGGTCCACACCAGCGGTGTCGCCAGCATGAGCACGGCCCGGTCGGGGAGCGAGAACGCGAGGTTCTTCGGCACCATCTCGCCGAACACGACATGCAGGTACGACACGAGGACCAGGGCGATCGCGAACGCGACGCCGCCGATGACCGCCTCGTTCCAGCCCGTCAACCCCAGGGGCACTTCGAGCAGGTGATGGATCGCCGGCTCCGACACGTTCAGGATCAGCAGCGAGCAGATGGTGATGCCGAGCTGACTCGTCGCGAGCATCAGCGTGGCGTGCTCCATCGCGTACAGCGCGGTCACCGCGGTCTTGGAGTCCTTCTCGGCCAGGGGCTCGATCTGCGATCGACGCGCGGAGATCACCGCGAACTCGGCGCCGACGAAGAACGCGTTGAACGCGAGCAGCACCACCAGCCACGCGATTCCGGCCCAGTCGCTCATCGGCCCTCACCTGCCTCGCGCGCCGTGTCGGACGCCTCGGCGCCCTCCGGCAACGGGTGGGGTGTGAACTTGACGCGGTCGACGCGTCGGCCGTCCATGCGCTGCACCTCCAGCGTGCCGTCCTCCAGCTCGATGCGGTCGCCGACGACGGGGATGCGCTCGAGCGTCGACATGAAGAAACCGCCGACGGTGTCGTACACGTCTGCCTCAGGCACGCGGATGCCGGTGCGATCGAGCACTTCGTCGGGACGCAGCTCCGCCGGGAACGTCACCGCCCCAGCCACGCGCACGACGCCCGCGCGGGAGCGATCGTGCTCGTCGAGCACCTCGCCGACGATCTCCTCGACGAGGTCCTCCAGCGTCACCACGCCGGCGGTGCCGCCGTACTCGTCGACGACGACGGCCATCTGATAGCCGCGCGAGCGCAGCTCCGACATGACGGCATCCAGGTGGACGGCTTCGGGCACGCGCAGCGGCTCTTCCGCGATGGCGGCCGCGGGAACGTCGCCACGACGCTCGCGCGGCACGCTGACGGCCTGTTTGAGGTGCACGATCCCGGTGATGTCGTCCATCGACTCGTCGAACACCGGGAAGCGACTGTGACCCGTGCGGCGGGCCAGTTGGATGACGTCCTCGACACTGTCGCCGGCGGCGACCGCATGGATGCTGGGACGCGGCGTCATGACATCCGCGGTCGTCAGTCGTGCGAAGGTGAGCGTGCGATCCAGCAGCGAGGCGGTGTCCTCCTCCAGCACACCGGCACTGGCCGAGCGTCGCACCAGGCTGGAGAGCTCTTCTGCCGTGCGTGCTCCGGAAAGCTCCTCCTTGGGTTCGATCCCCATCCCCCGCAGGATGCCGTTGGCCGAGCCGTTCAGGACGGTGATCGCAGGACGGAACACCGTGGTGAACGCGACCTGGAACGGCATGACGAGTTTCGCGGTCTGACGCGGGATGGCCAGCGCGAAGTTCTTCGGCACGAGCTCACCCAGGATCATGGAGAACGTCGTGGCGACGGCGATGGCGACGGTCGTGGCGACGACGCGAACCACCGCGTCGGGAACGCCCCACGCGGTCAGCACGGGGCTGAGCAGGGTGGTGAGGGCCGGTTCCATCGTGTAGCCGGTGAGCAGGGTGGTCAGTGTGATGCCGAGCTGCGCGCTGGACAGGTGCGTCGAGGTGATCCGCAACGCGCTGATGGTCAGCGACAACCGCGATTCCCCGGCCGCCTGGCGGGCCTCGAGGTCGGCGCGGTCGAGGTTGACGAGCGCGAACTCGCTCGCGACGAAAAGGCCGGTTCCGATGGTGAGCAGGAGCCCCACGCCCAGCATGACGAGTTCCATCACACGTCACCCCCGATCATGCTCGGGGAGGGTCGGTGGGGCGATCGTCTGCAACTGGGAGGGTCGTCCATGGTGCGAAGAAGTTTACGGCACCCGGCCCGTGTCGGGGGTGGATGCCGCCACTCGGCATCCACCGGGCAGCCGCTGCCGAAATCGGCATCGGCGCCCGAAATCGACGCCACGCGAGCCGATTTCGACCGCGCGAGAGGGAGCACACAGCCTCCTCCCCCGGCAGGGCTGCGGGCGCGGGTGTCCACGGGGTCCGGTCGGCGTGGATGCCGGGGCGTCGGCGCCTGCGAGGGTCGACACATGACGGCTTCTGTGGGCATCGCGGTTCTGCGCCGACGTGAACTGCACAAACCGCTGGACGATCGGCGCGCACGGCGGATGCTGGCGGACGGCACCTGGGTGCGCGTCGCGCCGGGGGCTTTCGTCATGGGCGCCGACTGGCGGCAGCTGGCCCCCGTGGCGCAGCACTGCCTTCGGGTCCAGGAGGTGATGGCGCGGGTACGCGCTCCCGCGCTCGTCTCGCATTTCGCGGCGGCGGCCGTGTGGGGCATCGATGTGCTCGGCGCCTGGCCGACGCGAGTCGAGGTGACGGTCGACCGCGCCACGGGCGGTCGCTCTGGAGGAGCGATCACTCGGCGAGCGCTCGGGCGCGATGGACGGATGTCGGTGCCGTTCGGGCGCCACCGGATCACCACTGCCGCCCAGACCGCGCTGGATATCGCCCGTCTGCTGCCGTTCCTGCGCGCAGTGACGGCGATCGATCAGGCGTTGTGGACCGGACGCGCCGGAGGAGCGCTCACGACGGCGGCCGAGATCGAAGCGCTCCTCGACGACGAGAGGCCCGTGCGGGGCGATGCTCGTGCGCGCCGTGCGCTCGCATCGTCGGCGCCGCTGTCGGCAAACGTCCGCGAGACCCACGTGCGGCTGCTGGTGGCGGCGCTCGGGTTTCCGCCGACGCGGTTGCAGGAGCGGCGCGTGCTGCGCAGCGGCCGGCTGGTGTACGGCGATCTGTACTTCCCGGATGCCGATCACTGGCTCGAGATCGACGGGCGCGGGAAGTATCTCAGTCCCGAATACACGGCGGGGCGGACGCCTGCGGCCATCGTCATCGACGAGAAGAACCGTGAGAACGAGATCCGCCGCGAGGTGCGCGGGTTCTCGCGCCTCGAAGCCACCGACGCCGACCGCCCGCAACGCGTCTACGACATCCTCACCGCCGATGGCCTGCGCAGCATCAAACCGCGGCCCCACTCCCGCGATCCGGTGTTGCGCTGACCGCGCTCGCGCTGCCGATATCGGCATCCGCTCCTCAAATCAACGCAGCGCGAGCCGATTTCGGCCGCGCGAGCGGGAGTGGATGCCGCGGGCTGTCACCAGCTGACAGGCAGGGCCTTGCCCTCTTCGTAGCCGGCTGCGGATTGCAGTCCCACCGTGGCACGCTCATGGAATTCGGGGACGGTCGACGCCCCCGCGTAGGTGAACGACGAGCGCACGCCCGAGGTGATCATGTCGACGAGGTCCTCGACCGACGGCCGCAGCGGATCGAGGTAGATCTTCGACGACGAGATCCCCTCGGCGAACAGCTCCTTGCGCGCACGCTCGTAGGCGTCCAGCCGACCGAACCGCCCCTGGACCGCCTTCGTGGACGCCATGCCCCACGATTCCTTGTAGACGCGGCCCCCCTCATCGACCTGCAGCTGCCCGGGCGCTTCGATGGTGCCGGCGAACCACGAGCCGATCATGACCGATGCCGCCCCCGCCGCCAGGGCGAGCGCGACATCGCGCGGATAGCGGACGCCGCCGTCGGCCCAGACGTGAGCCCCGAGCTCGGCGGCGGCCTGCGCGGTCTCCAGCACCGCGGAGAACTGGGGGCGGCCGACGGCCGTCATCATGCGGGTGGTGCACATCGCGCCGGGCCCCACCCCGACCTTCAGGATCGACGCGCCGGCTCCGACGAGGTCGTGCACGCCTTCCGCCGTCACGATGTTGCCGGCCGCGATGGGGATGCCGAGGCCGAGCCCCGACACGGTCTGCAGGGCGCGCAGCATGCCCTCCTGGTGGCCGTGCGCGGTGTCGACGACGAGCACGTCAACCCCGGCGGCGGCGAGGGCCTTCGCCTTCGCGGCGACGTCGCCGTTGATGCCGACGGCGGCCGCGACGATCAGACGGCCGTTCGCGTCGACCGCGGGCCGGTAGAGCGTCGAGCGCAGCGCGGTGCGCTGCGAGAGGGTGCCGACGAGGTAGCCGTGGTGCAGGACGCACACGGTCTCGGCATCCGCGGCGACGAGCAGATCGAACGCGTGGCGGGCGTCGGTGACGTCGTCGGCGTCGATCGAGACGCCGCGACCGCGAGTGAGGTCACCCAGCCGCGCATCCGGCAGAGCCGTGCCCAGCCTCGTCGCCGGGACGACCCCCAGGATGTCGTCGACGTGCACGCGGGCGGGGTCGCCGGCCACGACGACGATGCCGTGCCCCTCGGTCGCGGGCAGCAGCGCCGCCGCCTGGGAGACGGTGGCGTCGGCGCCGAGCACGAGCGGGGTGTCCCACCGCACGGGCTGGTCCTTGACCCAGCGGATCGCCGCGTCGATCTCCTGCAGCGGCATGTCCTGCGGCAGCACACCGAGCCCTCCGCGTCGGGCGAGGGCGGCGGCCAGACGCGGTCCGGTGACGGAGTTCATGTTGGAGGCGACGAGCGGGATCGTCGCCGAGGTCCCGTCGCGGGGCGACAGATCGACGTCCAGGCGGCTGGTCACACCGGATCGTCGCGGCACGAGGAAGACGTCCGAGTACGTGAGGTCGACGGTGGGCTGCGCGCCGGAGAACTGCATGACTCCCACGGTACCGACAGAAAACCTGGGATACCCTTGATGAACGTGTGCGTGTGGGCCGCGCCATACACGGCAGCGGGCCTCGCACGATCTGAAGTTCATCGATGAAAGCAGGCGCAACCGTGTCCAGTCAGGTGACCGGCGTGGGAACTTCGAGCGACGGCGAATTCGGGGCCAACGAATGGCTCGTCGCCGAGATGTACGACCAGTTCGCGAAGGATCGCGACTCGGTCGACCGGGCGTGGTGGCCTGTGCTTGAGGCGTACGAGAAGACTCAGAAGGATGCTGCGCCCGCTCCCACCGCTCCGGCCGCCGCGCCCGCTCCCGCCGCGTCGCCGGCGGCGGCCGCTGAGCCGCGCCCGATGACGGCACCGATCCCGGTCGTCGGCGCCCAGCCGGTCGCCCGCACGACGGCCCGCCCCGCCTCCCCGCAGCCCGTGCCCGCGCAGGCGCCGAGCGCAGACCCCACGCCGACCCCCGCGGCCCGCGAGGACGTCGTCACGCCGCTGCGCGGCATGCCGAAGACCCTCGCCGCGAACATGGACGAGTCGCTGACCGTGCCCACCGCGACGAGCGTGCGCACCGTGCCGGCGAAGCTCATGATCGACAACCGCATCGTGATCAACAACCACATGTCGCGCACCCGCGGCGGCAAGGTGAGCTTCACGCACCTCATCGGCTGGGCCCTGATCCAAGCCCTCAAGGCCTTCCCCAGCCAGAACGTGTCCTACGCCGAGATCGACGGCAAGCCCTCCGTCGTCGCGCCGGCGCACATCAACCTCGGCATCGCGATCGATCTGCCCAAGCCCGACGGCTCGCGCGCGCTGATGGTCCCCTCGATCAAGCAGGCCGAATCGCTCACCTTCGGCGAGTACCTCGCTGCCTACGAGGATCTCGTCAAGCGCGCCCGCGGCAACAAGCTGACGGCGGCCGACTTCCAGGGCACCACGATCTCGCTGACCAATCCCGGCGGAATCGGGACGGTCCACTCCGTGCCGCGCCTCATGAAGGGACAGGGCTGCATCGTCGGCGCGGGCGCCCTCGAGTACCCGGCCGAGTTCCAGGGCTCGAGCGAGAAGACCCTCGTCGAGCTCGGCATCGGCAAGACGATCACCCTGACCAGCACGTACGACCACCGGGTCATCCAGGGTGCGGGCTCGGGCGAGTTCCTGAAGATCGTGCACGAGCTGCTCACCGGTCAGCGCGGTTTCTACGAGGGCATCTTCGCGGCCTTGCGCATCCCCTACGCGCCGATCCACTGGGCCGGCGACATCAACGTCGACATCGCAGAGCGCGTCGACAAGACCGCCCGCGTACAGGAGCTCATCAACTCCTACCGCGTCCGCGGCCACCTCATGGCCGACACCGACCCGCTCGAGTACGTGCAGCGCACGCACCCCGACCTCGAGATCGAGAACCACGGCCTCACCTTCTGGGACCTCGACCGCGAGTTCGTCACGGGGGGCTTCGGCGGACGACGCCTGATGAAGCTCCGCGACATCCTCGGCGTGCTCCGCGACTCGTACTGCCGCACGATCGGCGTCGAGTACATGCACATCCAGGACCCGGGCCAGCGCAAGTGGTTCCAGGACAACGTCGAGGTCAAGTACCAGAAGCCCAGCCATGACGAGCAGCTGCGCATCCTCGACAAGCTCAACCAGGCCGAGGCCTTCGAGACGTTCCTGCAGACGAAGTACGTCGGCCAGAAGCGCTTCAGCCTCGAGGGCGGCGAGTCGCTCATCCCGCTGCTGGATCAGATCCTGCAGGGGGCAGCGGGCGCGGGTCTCGACGGCGCCGCCATCGGCATGGCGCACCGTGGGCGCCTGAACGTCCTGACCAACATCGCCGGAAAGACCTACAGCCAGATCTTCCGCGAGTTCGAGGGCTCCGTCGCGATCGGCTCGAAGAGCGGCTCCGGTGACGTCAAGTACCACCTCGGTACGCAGGGCACGTTCGTGTCGGATGCCGGGGAGGAGCTGCCGGTGTACCTGGCCGCCAACCCGTCGCACCTCGAAACGGTCGACGGCGTGCTGGAGGGCGTCGTCCGCGCCAAGCAGGACCGCATGCCGATCGGCACGTTCTCGTGGCTTCCGATCCTCGTGCACGGGGACGCGGCCTTCGCGGGCCAGGGCGTCGTCGTCGAGACGCTGCAGATGTCGCAGCTGCGCGGGTACCGCACCGGCGGCACGGTGCACGTCGTCGTGAACAACCAGGTCGGCTTCACGACGCTCCCGCAGGACGGCCGCACTTCGGTCTACGCCACCGACGTCGCCAAGACGATCCAGGCGCCGATCTTCCACGTCAACGGCGACGACCCCGAAGCCGTCGTGCGCGTCGCCGAGCTCGCCGTCGCGTACCGCCAGGAGTTCAACCGCGATGTCGTCATCGACCTCGTCTGCTACCGCCGCCGCGGCCACAACGAGGGCGACGACCCGTCGATGACGCAGCCGCTGATGACAAACCTCATCGAGGCGAAGCGCTCGGTGCGCCGGCTCTACACCGAGTCGCTCGTCGGTCGTGGCGACATCACCGAGGAGGAGTACGACAAGGCGAAGCAGGACTTCCAGAACCGCCTCGAGATCGCGTTCGCCGAGACCCACGCCGCCGAGACCGGTGCGACCGGCATCGTCTCCCCCGCCGTCACGGGCGGCGTGGAGCAGGCCGTCGGTGAGCCCGAGACGACCGGCGTCTCGACCGAGGTCGTGCACCAGATCGGCGACGCGTTCGTCAACAAGCCCGACGGCTTCACGGTGCACAACAAGCTGCAGCAGCTGCTCGAGAAGCGCCTCGACATGAGCCGCAACGGGCAGATCGACTGGGGCTTCGGCGAACTGCTGGCCTTCGGGTCGGTGCTGATGGAAGGCACGAACGTGCGCCTGGCAGGCCAGGACGCCCGCCGCGGAACGTTCGTCCAGCGCCACGCCGTGCTCCACGACCGGGCGAACGGACAAGAGTGGCTGCCGCTGGCGAACCTGTCCGAGAGCCAGGGCCGGTTCTACGTCTACGACTCCCTTCTCAGCGAGTATGCGGCGATGGCGTTCGAGTACGGGTACTCCGTCGAGCGTCCCGACACCCTCACCCTGTGGGAGGCGCAGTTCGGCGATTTCGCGAACGGCGCCCAGTCGGTCATCGACGAGTACATCTCCGCGGCCGACCAGAAATGGGGCCAGCAGTCGAGCGTCGTGCTGCTGCTCCCCCACGGCTACGAGGGTCAGGGTCCCGACCACTCCTCCGCCCGCATCGAGCGCTACCTGCAGATGTGCGCGCAGGAGAACATGACCGTTGCGCGGCCCTCGACCCCGGCGTCGTACTTCCACCTGCTGCGCCGCCAGGCGTACGCCCGTCCCCGTCGTCCCCTGATCGTGTTCACCCCCAAGGCGATGCTGCGCCTTCGCGGAGCGACGAGTCCCGTCGAGGCCTTCACCACCGGACGGTTCGAGCCCGTGCTGGACGACGATCGCAACCTCGACCCGTCGGCGGTCACCAAGGTGCTGCTGCACTCAGGCAAGATCCACTGGGACCTCAAGGCCGAGCTCGACAAGAAGCCGAACCCGCAGGTCGCTCTCGTCCGTCTCGAGCAGCTGTACCCGGCTCCGATCGATCAGCTGAACGCCGTGATCGACCGCTACCCGAACGCCCAGCTGGTCTGGGTGCAGGACGAGCCCGAGAACCAGGGCGCCTGGCCGTTCATCGCGCTCGAGGTCGTCAAGCACCTGCACGGACGCACGATCCGCCGCGTGTCCCGCGCCGCCGCCGCCTCCACCGCGACCGGCTCACCGAAGGTGCACGCGCGCGAGCAGGCCGCGATCTTCGAGAAGGCTCTGACCGTCTGAATCGGTACGAGTTCAGGAGATCGGCGTCGTGCCGTTGAGCGTGCCGGCGTCCTTGACGACAGCGGTCCCGCTCTCCCAGCCGACGAGGTTCGCGTCCGCACCCGCGTCGAGGACGACCTCACGCGCAGCGGCCATGATCACGATGTTCCCGTCGCCCTGGACGCTGAGCTCGTCCACGGCCGGCAGCAGGACGGTCGCTGCGGAGGCCAAGATCGTCACCTCCCGGCACGCGCCCGTCACCTCCACGACCATCGCGTCGGCGTTGCGGTCGACGGTGTAGGCGCCGTCCACGCACACCACGTGCTGGGTGACCGTGTCGCTCCAGCGGCTGCGCTGCAGCTTCGCCATGCGCTCATCGTCGACGACGCCCCGAACGTTCGCCGTGTCGGTCGGTGACGGCGCCGACGCGGTCGGGGTCGCGACGCCGGCATCGGAGACGCGAACGCCACAGCCTGCGAGGGTGGCGCAGCTCGCGACCATGAGCGCAAGGGAGAAGGCGAGCGGGCGACGTACCGTGTTCATGCAGACAACGTTACGAAACGGATGCCGCAGCCGCGTCGCGGCCGCGTCGCGATCCCGCGACAGGCATGATGAGGCGAACACCCGCACGTCGCCGAGCCCCACGGCGGCCCAGTCTTCGACAGGACGACATGGACGTCGCACTCCTCGTCAATCCGACGGCCCGCGCCGCCGCGCGCACGCACACCGCCGACGCGGTCGCGACGCGGCTGCGCGCCCACGGCATCCGCACGACGACGATCGCCGGCGGCAGCGCGGCCGAGTCCACCGACCTGCTGCGCATGGCGCTGGACATGGGGGTCGATGCCGTCGTCGTGTCCGGTGGGGATGGCACGGTGAATCTGGCGGTGCAGGAGCTGGCCGGCACCGAGATTCCTCTCGGCATCGTCCCGACCGGCACCGGCAACGACTTTGCGACGGCGCTGGGACTGCGAGAGCGAGATGCCATCGGGGCTGCGGATGCCGTGATCGTCGGCGCCACGCGGACGGTGGACCTCGCCCGGGTTCGTCGGGCGGACGACTCGTCGCGTCTGTACGCGACGGTGCTGGCGAGCGGCTTCGACTCCCGCGTGAACGACCGCGCCAATCGCATGCGGTGGCCACGGGGGCCTCGACGCTACGACGTCGCGATCCTTCGCGAGTTCGTCGCTCTGACGACAGCGCGCTTCTCGATCGAGCTCGAAGGTGCCGACGGCACGGTGGAGTTCATCGACGAGGAACTGCTGATGGCCGCGGTGGCAAACGCGCCGACCTACGGCGGCGGCATCCCGATCTGCCCGGATGCCGACCTTTCGGACGGCCTGTTGGATCTGACCCTCGTGCGTCCCCTCGGGCGCGCCCGCCTGCTGCGTCTGCTGCCGCGGGTGTACCGCGGGACCCACACGACTCTTCCCGAGGTGCGAACGGCACGAGCACGCCGGGTCCGGCTCCAGGCGGGCGGCACCACCGCCTACGCGGACGGCGACCCGACGGGCACGCTCCCCCTGGAGATCGAGGCCGTTCCGAGCGCGCTGCGGGTATTCCCACCCGAGGTGTCACGGGCGACGTCGCCAGACGGAACCCGCCGGCTCGACCGCCGCGGCTGACGCGTCGCGGCGGCTCAGTGGTGGGTGGCCTGCTCGGCGCGCAACCGCGCCAGCACCTGGTCCCGCAGCTCTTCGGGAGCCGTCTCCTTACAGGCACGAGCGACGACGGCGGTCAGCGTCGTGGCCACCAGCGCCTCGTCACGGCAGGACGGGCAGTTCTCCAGGTGCGCACGGATATCGGCGTGCTCGGTCTTGCAGACCTCGTTGCGGAGGTACTCTTCCAGGTCCTTGCGCGCTTTGTCGCAGCCGCAGTCACTCATTTCTTGCTCCCTGATGAAGAAGTCGCGGGCACCGGCACGTCCATGCCGCGCTCGCGCGCATAGTCGGCGAGAAGGTCGCGCAGCATGCGCCTGCCACGATGCAGGCGGCTCATGACCGTGCCGATGGGGGTCTTCATGATGTCCGCGATCTCCTGATACGCGAAGCCCTCGACGTCGGCGAGGTAGACGGCGAGCCGGAAATCCTCCGGAATCGACTGCAGCGCATCTTTCACAGCGGATGCCGGCATGTGATCGATCGCTTCGGCCTCGGCCGACCGGCTGCTGGTGGCGGTCGTGGACTCCGCACCGCCGAGCTGCCAGTCCTCGAGATCGTCGATCGTGCCCTGATAGGGCTCGCGCTGCTTCTTGCGGTACGTGTTGATGTACGTGTTCGTCAAGATGCGGTACAGCCACGCCTTGAGGTTCGTGCCCTGGGTGAACGAGGACCATGACGCGAACGCCTTGACGAACGTCTCCTGAACCAGATCGGCGGCATCCGCCGGGTTGCGCGTCATCCGCATGCCCGCGGCGTACAGCTGATCCATGAACGGCAGCGCCTGCTGCTCGAACTGCGCACGGGCGTCCGCGGCGCTGTCGACCTCGTCCGCCGGGACGAGGTCTGTGGCCGGGGTTTCGGGGGTCGGCGACTCGAGGGCCGCGTGCTCTTCCATCAGGGCCCAGTCTACGTCGGCGATGTCCGGCACCAGGGGTGCGAGTGTCGCGGTCACGGGGCTCCTCTCTTCGTCGGCGTCCACCGTTCGGCAGGCTGCACCCGTCGCGCCGAAGGCGGCACTGTCGGACGGGTTCGTTAGGGTAGAACCCGATGACAGTCACCGGGTATTCCCCTCTTCCGCCGGCAGGTTCTCCCTGGCCGGCGCCGCGTGCGGACGAGGCCGTGCATGCGACGGTCTCGGTGCCCGGCTCGAAGTCGCTCACCAACCGCAAGCTCGTCCTCGCCGCACTGGCCGACGGCCCCAGCACGCTCACCTCACCCCTGCACTCCGAGGACTCGGAACGCATGATCGCGGCGCTGCGCGCACTGGGCGTGGAGGTCTCCGAGGTGCCCGGCTCCGGTCGGTTCGGACCCGACCTGCTGGTGACCCCTCCGGCATCCTTCCGCGGTGACGTCGAGATCGATTGCGGTCAGGCCGGCACCGTCATGCGCTTCATCGCCCCCCTCGCCGGACTGGCCCACGGCGACGTCACCCTCACGGCACACCCGAGCGCCCTGCACCGCCCGATGGGCGAGATGATCAAGGCTCTACGCGAGATCGGTGCCGACATCGACGACGGTGGCACCTGGTCGCTGCCCTTCACGGTCCGCGGGCGTGGCCACATCCGCGGCGGCGAGGTCACGATCGACGCGAGCGGCTCGAGCCAGTTCGTCTCGGGACTTCTTCTGGCCGCACCCCGCTTCGACGTGGGCCTGCACCTCATCCATTCCGGTGAGCGCCTGCCCTCCATCCCCCATATCGACATGACCATCGAGACGCTGGCGCGTCGCGGCATCCAGGTCGAGCACCCCACGCCCCACGAGTGGGTCGTTCCCGCCGGCACGCTCCGTGGACGCGACGCCTCCATCGAGCCGGACCTGTCCAACGCGGCGCCCTTCCTCGCGGCGGCGATGCTGACGGAGGGGTGCGTGACCGTTCCCGGGTGGCCGGCGAGCTCGACACAGCCCGGTGCGCTTCTTCCCGAGATCCTCTCCCTGCTGGGCGGGCGCGCGACCCGCCGCGGCGGCGCCCTGACCGTGACCGGCGGACCCCACATCGCTGGCGTCGATCTCGACCTGAGCGCGGCGAGCGAGTTGACACCGACCTTGTTCGCGCTGGCTGCCTTCGCAGACGCCCCGACGACGTTCCACGGCATCGGACACATCCGCGGCCACGAGACGAACCGCATCGACGCGCTCATCGGCAACCTGGAAGCACTCGGCGGAAGCGCCCAGGAGCTTCCCGACGGCATCCGCATCGTGCCTGCTCCCCTGCACGGCGGCCTGTGGCGCGCGCACCACGACCACCGCATCGCCACAGCGGGCGCCCTCATCGGATTGCGCGTGCCCGGCGTCGAGATCGACCACATCGAGACCACGGCCAAGACCATGCCGGAATTTCCCGCCCTGTGGACCGGGATGCTCTCCGGGTCGGCGGACGGCTGAGCCGCCCGATGCGAAGCGTGCGATGAGCTGGCTCGATCTCGGAGACGACGACGACCTCGAGTTCGATGAGGCCGACATCCGCGTCCGCCCCAATCCGAAAGCGAATCGCCCGCGCACCAAGCGCCGCCCCGCCCACGCCGATGCGGTGATCGGACGGGTGCTCGGCGTCGACCGTGGCCGCTACACCGTGTTGATCGACGAAGACGGCCCCGACGAGCACACCGCGCTCGCCACACGCGCGCGCGAACTGCGCAAGCAGCCGATCGTCACCGGCGACCGTGCGCGCGTCGTCGGCGACACCAGCGGCGATGAGGGCACTCTGACGCGCATCGTCGGGATCGAGGAGCGCACGTCGCTGCTGCGGCGCAGCGCCGACGATACCGACCAGGTCGAGCGGGTCGTGGTCGCCAACGCCGACCAGATGCTCGTCGTCGTCGCCGCCGCTGACCCCGAACCGCGACCCCGGCTGGTCGATCGCTACCTCATCGCGGCGCTGGACGCCGGCATCCATCCCCTGCTCGTCGTCACCAAGACCGACCTGGCCGATCCCACGCCCTTCCTCGCGCACTTCGAGGGAGTGGACGATCTGGAGATCTTCACAAGTGGCCGCGTCCAGATGCCTCTCGCGGAGATCGGGCACCGCCTCATCGGCCATTCGACCGTGTTCGTCGGCCACTCCGGTGTCGGGAAGTCGACGCTGGTCAATGCCCTCGTTCCCACGGCGGATCGCGCAACAGGGCACGTGAACGAGGTGACGGGCCGCGGCCGGCACACCTCGAGTTCGACCGTGTCGCTGCGCTACGTGACGGCAGAGGGCCGCGGGTGGGTGATCGACACCCCCGGCGTGCGATCGTTCGGGCTCGGACACGTCGACCCCGCGAACATCCTGCGGGCATTCACGGATCTCGCCGTCGTCGCCGAGGAGTGTCCTCGCGGCTGCACGCACCTTCCGGACGCGCCCGACTGCGCACTGATCGAGGCGGTGGCTGAGGGACGCCTGGGAGAGCGCGGAGCGGCGCGACTGGATTCGCTGCAGCGTCTGCTCTCCACGTTCGCTTGATCGTAGGCTGGAGCCATGCCACGCCTCGAACCCGGTACCCCCGCTCCCGACTTCACGCTCGTCGATCAGGACGACGCACCGGTCAGCCTCCACGACCTGCGCGGCACGCCGACCGTGCTGTTCTTCTATCCCGCCGCCATGACTCCCGGCTGCACGACGGAAGCCTGCGATTTCCGCGACAGCCTGGCACCGCTGGAGGCGGCGGGCTACGCGGTGATGGGGATCTCGCGCGATGACCCCGCCACCCTGCGCCGGTTCCGCGAGCGCGATGGGCTCACCTACCCGCTGCTCAGCGACCCCGACCACGCCGTGCACGACGCCTATGGCGCCTGGGGCGAGAAGATGAACTACGGCAAGACGGTGGAGGGCGTCATCCGCTCGACGATCGTCGTGGATGCCGAGGGTATCGTCACGCACGCTCTGTACAACGTGAAGGCCACCGGGCACGTCGCCCGGGTGCGCTCCCTGCTCGGCGTCGGCTGACCCGTCGCGTCCACAGCGGCGCTCGGGGTCGCTCAGCGGCGCTCGTCGCCGCGCCGCGCGGCGGCTGTCCGGGCCGCGAGAAAGAGGGCGACCAATCCGATGACGGCGGGAATCGCTGTGAGCAGCGCCGTGGAGACGGACGGAGTCGGGCCCGTGATGGCGCCGAGCGCCACCGCGATGACCAGGAGCTGACTGACGATCCCCCCGGACCGCCCCCAGGAATGACCCCGCCAGACGGCGAGCGCGAAGGCGGCGAGGGCCACCGCCCCGATCGCCGTGAGGACGATGAGCGCGATCGAGCTGACCGCGTCGTCGGTGTCGCCGGTGACCAGGGCAACGATCTCCCAGCCGGTCACGAGGAGGACGGCGAGCGCCTCCAGCGCCAGAATGGCCGAACCGGTCCGCTCTGCTGGCGTCGTCATCATGCGGGCAGGCCCTCCGATACAGGCAGTACACAGCACACGCCGGGGGAAATGCCGAGTTCACCCTTGATTCATCTGAATGACCATGGGAGCATTGATCTATCCGTGTGCTCCCACAGTGGCGTGGGGCGAGCGTCTGCTCGCACACCATCAGGGTAATCGACGCCCGACGTCACACCCACCCGACTTCTCATCCCGCATCAAGGAGCACCCCCTATGGATTGGCGCGACAAAGCCGCCTGCCTGACCGTCGACCCCGAGCTGTTCTTCCCCGTAGGGAACACCGGGCCTGCTGTCGATCAGATCGAGAAAGCCAAGTCCGTGTGCGCGCGCTGCACCGTCACGGAGGTCTGCCTGCAGTACGCCCTCGAGACCGGTCAGGACTCGGGCGTGTGGGGCGGGCTGTCCGAGGACGAGCGCCGGGCTCTGAAGCGCCGCGCTGCCCGCGCCCGCCGCGCAAGCTGAGGCGGCGCCCGCCCGCTCCCGCTCGCACCGTCGACGATGATCTCGCCGGTGTTGCTGGAGCTCAGCTCTGGGTGCGCCCCAGGTAGCGCATCGGGATCTCGATGGTCACCTCGGTGCCCGAGCCGACGAGCGTGTGCCAGTCGATCGTGCCGCTGAGTTCGCCCTGAATGAGAGTGCGGACGATCTGCGTGCCCAGTCCCCGACCGACTTGCCCTTCCGGCAGGCCGACGCCGGTGTCACGCACCTTCACGCCGAGTCGATCCTCGGTGCGCTCCGCGATGATCTCGACCTCGCCCTCCTGGTCGACCAGACCGTGCTCGACGGCGTTGGTGACGAGCTCTGTGAGAGCAAGAGCGAGAGGCGTGGCGTACTCGCTGGGCAGCGTGCCGAACGTGCCGGTCTTCCGCGTACGCGCGCGGGTGTTGGGCGACGCGGCGACTTCCGCGACGAGCTTGAGCACCCGATCGAAGACGTCGTCGAAGTCGACGTTCTGAGCGAGCCCCTCCGACAGCGTGTCGTGGACCACGGCGATCGCCGCGACCCGGCGCATGGCATGCGTCAAGGCGTCGCGCGCCTCATCCGAGTGCGTGCGCCGCGACTGGATGCGCAGCAGCGACGCGACCGTCTGCAGGTTGTTCTTGACGCGATGGTGGATCTCCCGGATCGTCGCATCCTTGGTGATCAGTTCCTGCTCCTGGTGGCGGATCTCCGTGACGTCCCGGCACAGCACGATGGCGCCGATCCGGGTGCCGTGGTCCTTGAGCGGGATGGTGCGAAGTGACACCGTGACCCCGCGCGCCTCCAGGTCGGCCCGCCACGGTGCACGACCGGCCATGACGATCGGCAACGACTCATCGAAGTCGCGCCCTTTCGGCAGGATGCCGGTGGCCACTTCGAGCAGGGACTCCCCTTCGAGCTCGTCGTCGAAGCCGAGGCGGTTGAACGCGGAGAGGGCGTTGGGGCTGGCGAAGGTGGTGGTGCCGTCGACATCGATGCGGATCAGACCGTCGGAGGCGCGCGGGGCACCCCGTCGTGGAGAAGTCGGTGCGGCGAGGTCGGGGAAGTCGGCGCTCGCGATCATGCCGAAGAGGTCGTCGGCGCAGTCGTTGAAGGTGATCTGCTGGCGTGACGGGGTGCGCGCCTCGCCGAGGTTGGTGTGCCGCGTGAGCACGCCCACCACCACGGGCGACTGCTCACCGGCGCCGGCCGCGCGCACGATCGGCACCGCGCGCACACGCGTGGGGGTCTCTTCGAACCAGTCCGGGGATGCCGAATCGACGATCTCGACCCGCGTGAACGCGTCACGAACCTGCGTGCGCCACTGCGGGCGCACCATGTCGCCCACGATGTCCCGGTAGAACAGGGTCGCCGCACCGCTCGGCCGGGTGTGGGCGACGGCGATGAACGAGTCGTCCACCGTCGGTACCCAGATCACGATGTCGGCGAAGGCCAGGTCGGCGAGGAGCTGGCCGTCGCCGGCGAGGCGGTGCAGCCACTCGATGTCCGCCCCCGTGGATCGGCCCTGGGCATAGACGAGATCGCTGAGCGTCGACACGCACCCAGCCTAGGCGAGATCGTTCATCGGTGACGCGGCCGAGCCGCCTCAGGCCACGCCGCGAAGAGTGCGTCGCGTCCGGAGGTGAGCGTCCCTGCGCCGGCCCTCGGTATCGGCGCCGGGTGCCACACGCGATCGACGCACCGCTGCGCGCGCCGGAGGCGGCTCGATCGCCTCGCCGACGAAACGACGAACGGCCCCAGACAGCGAGGAGCGTGGCGCCACACGACCCACCGGCTGCGCCTGCAGGACCGCGGCGTCGGCAGCCTTCGGATCCCACGGGACGAACCAGCACGCGGCGACGCCGACGTAGCGATCGAGCGTGCGGCGCACCTGCGATCGCGCGTCGATCCCGAGCGTCGAGGTCCGCGTCTTGTTGACCAGGACGTGGATGGGCGCGGCGCCGGCCGCGGCGCGCAGATCGGCATGCGCACGGACGAAGCGTGCAACGCCGACGGGGTCTGCGGAGACGACCGCGACGACGATGTCGGCCGCGGCCAGGACCGCGAGCGTGGCGGCGTTGCGACGCGGGCCCTCCACATCGCTCACGATCTCCTCGTCGCGCTCCAGCGGCGCCGCGACGTCGACGATGAGATCCTCGACCCACGTGCGACACTGCTCGAGTGCACCGCCGACCCGCGCCGAGGACAGCTCCGGCCAGCGCCCCGGCCGGTTGATCCCCGCCAGAACCGCGACATCACCGAGGGGCAGGGCGATCCGTTCGAGCTCGGCGGCGCTCAACGTCCCGCGCTCCGCCGCTCGACACGCCGCAGCGAAGCCCGGCCCCTCGTCGGCGAGCCCGGTCAGCATCGCGACCGATGGGGCATGCGTGTCCGCGTCGACGAGGCCGACACGGCGCCCATCCCGGGCGAGCTCCGCGGCCATCTCGATGGCCATGGTGGTGCGTCCCGGAGCGCCCGCGGGGCCCCAGACCGCGATGATGCGACCGCGCGGGGGCGCCGTCGGCGGCGCGGTCACCGCGTGCAGCACCGCCGTGCGGACATCGTCCGGCGCGCACGTGGCGATGCCGAACATCTCGGCGAGTCGGCGATCTGCCGCGCCGTCGCACACCGCGACGATGCGCACTCCGAAGCGGTCGCACACCGCCACCAGCTGAGGAGTCAGCGCGTCTCGGCCGGCGTCGATGGCAAGCACGTCGGCAGCGGCGAGCGCACCGAGCAGTTCAGCCGCGGCGCGGCCCGTGACGGCGTCGGCGGCGGCATCCGCCGGAGCATCCGCCGCCACCACGAGGAGAACCTCGGCACCGTCGTCGCGGAGAGCGTCGACGACGACGGGGGTATCCAGCCGATCGGACGCCAGCACCACACGCACGCTCATGAGCCCGCTCCGCCGCTCGGGACGATCGACAGACTGGACCCGTCGGCGATCGCGGCGAGAGTGGCGGCGACGTCGTCGCGGTCGATCACGATCTCGACCACGACGGCGGTCGCGCCCATCATCGACCGGTCGCGATCTACCGACGCGACCGTCGCGGAGCCGACCAGGATGCGCGGCGTGTCGAACGCACCGCGCTCCCGCGGGGCCGCAGCCCAGACATCGACGGATGATCCCGTGCCGACGGTGGCGGGCACCTCGCTCGCGCTCGTGATGACGACCGTGGTGCTGCGCACTCCGGCCGCGTCACCGAGCGCATCGTTCGGCACGAGCTCGCCGGCGCGCACGACGCGGGTCGCGACGGCTCCCGGCCGCAGCGTCGTCGGCGTCGCGTAGGAGTCGTGCACGGGGCCGAGCGCGACATCGACCACGCGCAGGTCGGCGGATTCGACGGCCTCGCCCGGGAGCAGCGTCGTGGCTGCGGCGAACACGGGCGCCGTCTGGCGCGCTGCGGCGACCACGAACCAGACGCCGGCCACCGAGACGACGATCAGTGCGATCCCGAGGAGGAATCGCAGGTCTGCCCAGAAAGCGCGAGGGCGAGGTCGGGCCGTGACGGAGTCGCTCATGTCGATATGGTGACGCAGCGTCCCGCCGGCGCGGGCTGGTTATCCACAGCGCGGCGTGGACCCGTGAGGCGTCGCCTGGCGGGCCGCATAATGGCCTCATGCCCGAATCACCCGAAGCCGGCGCGCGCCTGCTGACACCTGCCCAAGTGGCGGAGATGCTGCAGATCGCCGTCGACGAGGTGGTCGCTCTCGTGATCGACGGCCGTCTTCGCGGCATGAAGGCGGGCTCGCCGGCGCGCTGGCGCATCGATGCCGGCAGCGTCGCTGTCTACCTCGACAATCAAGCGGAGGACGCGCGTCGGATGGCGCTGTGGCGTGAGTCGAATGCGGCGAGCTTTCCGGAGTTGTGGGGTCGAGGCGCGGTGCGCAACCCGGACTGATCGCCGCGCGCCCTCCGACTGCGTCAGACGAGGTCGACGAGCGCATCCATCCGCATCGCGGACACCGCCACGAACGGGACGATCCGGAAGCCGCGCACCTGATCGGCGCGGCGCACCCCACCGATCTCGTGCAGTGCGAGGTCGAGATGATCGGCGCCGGCGCGGTCGATCGTTCCCGACAGTGCGCGCCCCGTCACGAGATGCACCGTCACCGGGATGCGCCGGCGAACGAGATCGCGCACGACGAAACCCAGGGACATGCGCTGCGCGAGTGCGCCGCCGGGATGAGCGGCGCGCACACTGCCGAGAAGCTGCTGCGTTGCGAGCGCCATGGTCGCCACGGCGGCCAGGGGCACGATCCAGACCGTGCCCGTCGATCCGCCCTCCACGGTGACGGCGACCCAGTCCGATCCGACGCGCGTGACGGTCCCCGACAGCGTCGTGCCGTCCGTGAGCTCGAGGCCGACGGCGACATCGGCGGTCTCCGCGAGCACCACGAGCCGATCGCGGACGGGGATGCGCGCCAGACGCAGGCGCTCCGCTTCGGTGTCCAGGGCGGCGCGCTCAGCCTCCCACTCGGAGTCGAGTTGGTCTTCCAGATCCTCGAAGAAGCGGTCCCAGCGCACGCGGTGACCCTAGAGGAGGGATGCTGCCGACCGCCGATTCTGTCCACAGGAGCCTCTCCACAGGTTGGAGGATTCTCATCCACCCTGTGCGTGGGCTGTGTTGTACTCGTCAGACGCCCGACCAGGCGACGACGAGAGAGGAGGACGGAGCATGGCCACCGCATCCCCCGACGCTGCCGGCACGACCCGGCGGAGCGTTTCGACACCGCGGCGCGGCTCCGCCCTGGAGGTCGCGGAGTACTTCGCCCCCCAGCGCACCG
This sequence comes from Microbacterium sp. MRS-1, assembly GCF_000585455.1. Classification (NCBI taxonomy): domain Bacteria; kingdom Bacillati; phylum Actinomycetota; class Actinomycetes; order Micrococcales; family Microbacteriaceae; genus Microbacterium; species Microbacterium sp. MRS-1. The sequence continues at coordinate 11,827 of NZ_JAUF01000014.1, read as the reverse complement.
GCACGGATGCGCTGCCCGCTCCGGAGCCGCTGCTGAAGAACCTGACCATCGGCGTCCTCGAAGCGCTCGCCGGCGTGCGCGAAGTCGATCAACTCGCACGCTGGTTCGGCGAGGACGCGTTCCGCGCTCTGATCACACGAGCCAATCTGTCGGCTCGCGCACGCAGCGCCCGAGGCGTCGCACCGGCCCGACCCGTGCACCACATCCTCTCGACTCGTCACTCCTCCCCCGCCGACGGCGTCATCGAAGGAGTGGTCATCGTGGCAGGACCGGCGCGCACCCGCGCCGTCGCCCTCCGCTTGGAGGGCTGGGACGGGCGCTGGCGCGCCACGTCCCTCGCGCTTCTCTGACCACCCGCCGAAAGCGGGGTCGGCGCGGTCGCCGATCCCTACTGGCGGTACGAGGAGAGGAAGTTGCCGAGCCGTTCGATCGCCTCGGTGAGCACGCGCGCCTCCGGCAGCGTCACGATCCGGAAGTGATCCGGCGTCGGCCAGTTGAAGCCGGTTCCCTGCACCAGCAGCACGTGCTCTGCGACGAGGAAGTCGTAGACGAACTTGGCATCGTCGTGGATCTCATAGATCTCAGGATCGAGCCGGGGGAACGCGTAGAGAGCGCCGCGCGGCTTGTGGCACTGCACCCCCGGAATCGCGGTGAGCGCCTCGAATGCGGCATCCCGCTGCTCATGGAGCCGTCCGGTGGGAGCGATCAGCGCGTCGATCGACTGCACGCCGGACAGCGCAGCCTGCACCGCATGCTGAGCGGGCACATTGGGACACAGCCGCGTCGAGGCGAGCAGCTGAATCCCCTCGAGGAACCCGACGGCGTGCTTCTTCGGGCCGGTGATGACCATCCAGCCCGAGCGATACCCGGCCACGCGATACGTCTTGGACAGGCCGTTGAAGGTCAGGCAGAGCAGATCCGGCGCGAGCGTGGCGAGCGGGATGTGCACGGCATCGTCGAACAGAATGCGGTCGTAGATCTCGTCGCTGAGCAGCAGCAGCGAGTGCTCCCGAGCGATCTCCACGATTCCCTCGAGCACCTCACGGGAGTACACCGCCCCGGTCGGGTTGTTCGGGTTGATGACGACGATCGCCTTGGTGGCCGGCGTCACCTTCGACCGAATGTCTTCGAGGTCGGGCTGCCAGCCGTTCTCGTTGTCGCAGCGGTAGTGCACCGGGGTGCCCCCGGCCAAGCTCGTCATGGCCGTCCACAGCGGATAGTCCGGAGCGGGGATGAGAACCTCGTCGCCGCTGTCCAGCAGCGCCTGCATGGTCATGGTGATCAACTCGGAGACGCCGTTACCCAGGTAGACATCGTCCGGATCGAACGCGGGGAACCCGGGAACCTGCTCGTACCGCGACACGACAGCGCGCCGCGCCGACATGATGCCGCGGCTGTCGCTGTAGCCGTGTGCGTGCGGGACCGCCTCGATCATGTCGCGCACGATCTGGTACGGCGCCTCGAAGCCGAAGACGGCGGGATTGCCGGTGTTGAGCTTGAGGATGCGGTGTCCGTCGGCCTCGAGCCGGTCAGCCTCGACGAGGGCGGCTCCACGGATCTCGTAGAGGACGTCCTTGAGTTTGGATGACTGATCGAGGATGCGGGGACTCATCGGATCAGGATATCGCCGCCCCGACGAGGCCAATCGCCGCCCGGTGGCCCGGGCGTCCGCCTACTTCTTCTTGCCGGCGGCGCGACGCTCGGCGCGATTGTTCGCCGCAGGCGCGGATGCCGCGGCATCCGTGCGCTGCCCGAATGCCCCGCGCGGAGCCTCGGCGGCGGGTGCGGCCGGCGCGGCGGGCGCGCCCTGCTGGCGGAGCTTGCTCGTCGCCGCCTGCTGGACCTGCCCGCGATCGTTGCGGACCTCGACCTCGCCGGCGTCGTTGGCAGCCGTGTACTGGAGCTTCTGGTTCTCGACCGAGGGTGCGACCTGCAGGCCCTTGGCCTCGACCTCCTCGCCGCTCTGGCGCACCTCGACTTCGAGGTTGTAGAGGAAGCCGACCGACTCCTCCTTGATCTGGCCCATCATGGTCTGGAACATCTCGTAGCCCTCGCGCTGATACTCGATCAGCGGGTCGCGCTGCGCCATGGCACGCAGGCCGATGCCGTCCTTGAGGTAGTCCATCTCGTAGAGGTGATCACGCCAGCGCCGATCGAGCACCTGGAGCACGACGCGACGCTCGAGCTCGCGCATGGCGGGCTCGCCGAGCTTCTCCTCACGCGCCGCGTACGCGATCTTCGCGTCCGAGAGGATCTCGCGCTTGAGCACCTCCGGCGTGACGCGCCCCTGGTTGCCGCTCTCGGCGACGACCTCGTCGATCGTCACCGACACCGGGTACAGCGTCTTCAGCTCGGTCCACAGCGCGTCGAAGTCCCAGCTCTCATTGTGGCCGGTACCGGTGTGGTCATCGATGATCGCGCCGATGGCGTCCTCGATGAAGTGCTGCACGCGGTCGGACAGGTCGTCACCTTCGAGCATCTGGCGGCGATCGGCGTAGATCGCCTCGCGCTGGCGGTTGAGGACGTCGTCGTACTTGAGCACGTTCTTGCGGATCTCCGCGTTGCGGGCCTCGACCTGGGACTGCGCGCTCTTGATCGCGCGCGAGACCATGGTCGATTCGATCGCGACGTCGTCCGGGAAGTTCGTGCGGGCGAGAATCGCCTCGGCGGCGCCGGACTGGAACAGTCGCATGAGGTCGTCGGTCAGCGACAGATAGAAGCGGCTCTCGCCCGGGTCGCCCTGACGGCCCGAGCGGCCGCGCAGCTGATTGTCGATGCGACGGGACTCGTGGCGTTCGGTTCCGAGGACGTACAGTCCGCCGGCCTCGACGACCTTCGTCGCCTCCTCGGCCACCGTGTCGCGCATCGCGGCGTAGGTCTCGGTCCAGGCGGCATCGTACTCATCGGGCGTCTCGACCGGGTCGAGCCCCTTCGCCTTGAGCTCCTGCACCGCCAGGAACTCGGCGTTTCCGCCGAGCATGATGTCGGTGCCACGACCGGCCATGTTGGTGGCCACGGTGACGGCGCCGAGCCGGCCGGCACGAGCGACGATCTCAGCCTCACGCGCGTGGTTCTTGGCGTTGAGCACCTCGTGCTTGATGCCCTTCTTGGCGAGCAGTCGCGAGAGGTACTCGCTCTTCTCGACGCTGACGGTGCCGACGAGGACCGGCTGCCCGGTCTCATGACGGCGTGCGATGTCCTCGACCACCTGCGCGAACTTCGCCTGCTCGTTCTTGTAGACGAGGTCGGGCTGGTCCTTGCGGATCATCGGCTTGTTCGTCGGGATCGGAACGACGCCGAGCTTGTAGGTGGACATGAACTCGGCCGCTTCGGTCTCAGCGGTACCGGTCATGCCGGCGAGCTTGTCGTAGAGGCGGAAGTAGTTCTGCAGCGTGACCGTGGCGAGTGTCTGGTTCTCCGCCTTGACCGGCACGCCCTCCTTGGCCTCGATGGCCTGGTGGATGCCCTCGTTGTAGCGACGCCCGACCAGGATGCGGCCGGTGTGCTCGTCGACGATCATGACTTCGTCGTTCATCACCACGTAGTCGGTGTCGCGCTTGAACAGCGCCAGGGCCTTGATCGAGTTGTTCAAGAAGGAGATCAGCGGGGTGTTCGCCGACTCGTACAGGTTGTCGATACCGAGGTAGTCCTCGACCTTCTCGATGCCGGGCTCGAGCACACCGATGGTGCGCTTCTTCTCATCGACCTCGTAGTCCACCCCGGCCTCGAGCGTCTTCGCGATCTTCGCGAACTCGACGAACCAGCGGTTGGCCTCGCCCGAGGACGGGCCCGAGATGATGAGCGGCGTGCGCGCCTCATCGATGAGGATCGAGTCGACCTCGTCGACGATCGCGAAGAAGTGACCGCGCTGGACGAGGTCCTGCTTCTGCCAGGCCATGTTGTCGCGCAGGTAGTCGAAGCCGAACTCGTTGTTCGTGCCGTAGGTGATGTCGGCGTTGTACTGCTCGCGGCGCACCTCGGGGGTCTGTCCGGCGACGATGGTGCCGGTGGTCATGCCGAGGGCACGGTAGACGCGACCCATGAGCTCGGCCTGATACGACGCGAGGAAGTCGTTCACGGTGATGACGTGCACGCCCTGGCCGGCGATCGCGTTGAGGTAGACGGCGAAGGTCGCGGTGAGCGTCTTTCCCTCACCGGTCTTCATCTCCGCGATGTTGCCGAGATGCAGCGCCGCACCACCCATGATCTGGACGTCGTAGGGACGCTGGCCGAGGGTGCGCTTGGCGGCTTCGCGCACGGCTGCGAAGGCCTCCGGCATCAGCTTGTCGAGGCTCTCCCCCGCCTCGTGGCGGGCGCGCAGCTCGGCGGTCTCGCCGCGCAGCTCCTCGTCGGTCAGCTGCGCATAGTCCTCCTCCAGGGCGCCGACCGCCTTCACGACCTGCTGAAGCCGCCGCAGGATGCGTCCTTCGCCGGCGCGGAGCAGTTTCTCGAGAGGGTTGGCCACGGAGCATCTCCATCTATCGGGTGCGGGCGACGTGCGACGTCGCCTCGACCGCGCACGAGGGCACGGCATACGGGGCCATGTTACCTGGCTGTGACTTTGCTTATCTGCGCGAGACCTCGAAAACACGCGCATAGGATCGTGACATGGCCGGATTCTGGGGCGCACGCAAGCAGGAACGCGAGCAGCGGGCGGCCGAGGACGCCGAGCTCGGCCGCCGGGCGGACGCGGCGCTCGTCGAGATCGACGAGCGCCTGCGCACCACGGAGGACGAACTCGTCTTCGCCGAGATCGAGTTGGGCACCGAGCCCACCCAGAGCCTCCGCGAGGCGCTGAACGCGGTGCGCAGCCACATGGGCGAGGCGTTCCAGCTGAACCAGCTCAACCACGACCACATCCCGGACACCCCCGAGGAGCTGCGCACGCGCAACGCGCGCATCATCCAGCTGTGCGACTGGGCACAGGAGCTCCTCGACGATCGCCTCCAAGCTCTCGCCGAGCCCGTCGAGCGCGCCCGCCGCGCTCCGGAGATCATCGCCGGCATCCGCGCCGACGTCGAACGGGGCACACAGCGACTCGAACGCGCCGAGGCGACTCTCGCGCGCGTGCACGCCCGGTACGCGCCTGCCGCTGTGCGACGCATCGAGAAGAACGCCACCGAAGCTGCCCAGCTCTTCGCCTTCGCCACGCACGGCGCCGATGTCTCCACGGCACGACGCGAGAGTGGTCAGCGGGAGCAGGCGAACCTCGCGCTGGAGACGGCGATGGAGGCGGTGCGCCGCGCGACCACCCTGTTGGATGCCGTGGACGCCTTCGAAGTGGAGGCGTTGCGTGCCGAATCCACGCTTGACGCCATCGTGGAGGATTCGCGCGGCGACCTCGTGGCCGCTCGTGAGCTGCAGAGCATCCCCGCCGTGAGCGCTGCCATGGCTGCGCTCGAGAACGAGCTTTCCGCACTCACCCCGGCGGGCGAGCTTCCCGACCCGTTCGGTGAGCTCACCCGACTGCGTGAGGCCAACGCCGCACTGGATGCCGCGGTCGCCAAGGCCCGTGCACGTCTGGCCCATCCCGCACCGCCTGAGAGCCACGTCCGCCACGCGATCGACGACGCGGACCGCCAGCTCGGCGTCGCGCGCAGCGTCATCTCCGGTCACCGGGGATGGATCGGAGCCGATGCGCGTACCCGTCTGGCCGAAGCGGAACGGATCCGTCTGGACCTGGCGGCGCTGAGCGCACAGCCCATCGGCGAGGACGATCGCGAGCAGGCCCTCGCCGACGCCCGTCGATGCGGGCAGCTGGCGGCGGAGGCTCTGCAGCTGGCCCAGCGCGACATCGACTCCTCCCGCCCGAACGACGGCGGCTGGGGAAATGGTGGCGGCTGGGGAGGCGGTCGCCGCGGAGGAAGCGGCGGCGACATGGTCGGCGGCATCCTCGGCGGCCTCGTGATCGGCAGCATCCTGGACGGCATCTTCGACTGAGTTCGCCCTGTCCGGCGCACGTGCCGACCCGGATCGGAGAAACAGAATCGGATCGCAGAAACAGAATCGGATGCCGCGCGCGGCGGCATCCGACTCTGTTCACTCGCCCCGATTCCGGGGGCCGGCCTGGTCGATCAGGACGCGAGCTCCGCGGCCGGCGGAGCGCTGGCCGTCAGCGAGATCACGCCGTAGTCCCAGCCCTTGCGGCGGTAGACGACACTCGGGTGGTCGGTGCGGGCGTCGATGAAGAGGAAGAAGTCGTGCCCGACCAGTTCCATCCGGTCGACGGCTTCTTCGACCGTCATCCACTCGGCGTCGAAGTTCTTGGTGCGGATCACGACCGGGGTGTAGTCGTCCTCGCCCTCGTCGCCGACAGCGATCGGGATCTCGCCGGTCGCGACAGCACGCAGCGTCTCCACGGATGCCGGCTGCACATCGATGCCCGACAGCGCACCGCTGCCCTTGTCGAGCTTGGCGCCGCGCGGGTGGTTTCGGGCGTCCACGCGCTTGTCCTTGGCACGACGCAGCTGCTCGGCGAGCTTGTCGACCGCCATGTCGAGCGCCGTGAACTTGTCGCTGTCGGTGGCCTCCGCACGCACCAGCGGGCCCTTGCCGGTGACGGTCAGCTCGACCGTCTCTTCTTCGCGGCTTCCGTTGTGATACGCCCGGTGGGTGACCTTGACGTCGAGACGCTGCGCACGGGGGGACAGCGTTCCGATGCGGACGGACTTCTCTTCGGTGACGGTGCGAAAACGATCCGAGATGCTCACACCCACGCCGACGATGCTGGTTTCCATCCTGACCTCCTTGTTCCGGGTCCGGCCGGTCAAGGGCGGACCCTGAGTTCGCCTTGGTCTCTCCCACGCTATCGGGGTGCGGCGGCGCTGTCACGCGCCAATCCCGGGAGTAACGGACCGATCCCTTGAGGATCCGCAATGGATCCGCGCTCACGGGGCGTGTCGCGCGGTCGCGGCGACGGTCGCTGCCCCGATCACGTGCGCACCGCCGGCCGTCAGGGCTCGCGCGGCTTCGCGCAGCGTCGCGCCGGTGGTCAGCACGTCGTCGACGACGATGACGGACAGCCCCGCGACGCCGCGCGCCCGGAGGGTTCCCGCGACGTTCTGCGCGCGCGCCTCGCGGCCGAGACCACGCTGGTCGGCGACTGCGCCGCGCGAGCTCAACGCCCGCAGCGGCTGCAGACCGCCCCGCCGTGCCAGCAGGGCGCCGGTCTCGTATCCGCGCCGGCGAAGCGCACGTCGCGACGAGGGCACGGGCACGATCGCCACGTCGGCGCCGCCGCCTTCGACGCGCGCCACGGCCGCGGCCAGGGCGCCGCCGAGCGGTCGGGCCAGCCCCGTGCGCCCGTCCTCTTTGAACGCGCGCAGAACGCGCGCCGGCACGCCGGAGAAGTCCAGTGCGGAGCAGACCGCGAGGCCCGGCAGCAGCGAACGTACGCGCACCCGTGGCAGAAGGAGTTCACGGCAGCGCATGCAGAGACCGACGTCTGGCTCATCGCAGCCCGCGCACCACACGGGCAGTACCAGCGAGAGCGCCCCGGCCGCAGCGTCGCCCACGCGGCGCCAGACGGGTGCGCGGAGCCAAGCCGGATCGAGCATGATGCCACCGTGTCGAATGCACGTCACGTGCGGGGACCCCGATGCGCATCTGTGGAGGAGCGCTCTCGCAGCGCGACGCGGGGAGGAGGATCCGCCTCAGCGCGGCATCCCCTGCTGCACCGCCAGTACCCGGACGCCCCCCATCAGCTGCTGCCAGTTGGCACCCCGCTGCGCATAGAGCTCGCCGTCGGTGTCACTCACGCTCGCGTTCGACGTCTGCCCCGAGAGCGTCGTGGTGTCCCCGGGCGTACGGATCGGCGCGTCCGGGAAGCCGCCCACGTGCACCGCCTCGACGTACTGGTCCTGCCCGGTGCCGGCGAGCACGCCGAGGGTGCTCGCATCGAGCCAGGTGAGATCCGTTGCGGCATCCGACAGCGTCGCGAGCTTCTTCACGGGAGACGCGAGCGCGGTGGGCGCCCCGGTGCGGTCCCGCTGGATCCCCGCCCCCCATACGGCGTAGCGGTCACCGTCGCGCACCACGGCGACGAGCCTCGTCCCGTCGCGCGAGACGCGCTGCGCGATGACCGCGGAGGCGCCCGCCCATCCCCCGGACATCGGAACGGCGGTGCCGCCCGGTGCGTACGCGATCACCGATCCGGGCGCGTCCGACGGCACCGACCACACGTATCCCGCGGGATCGATGGAGGGAGCGACGAGATCCGGACGCGTGTCGAGGCGGCGGATGGGGCCGTCGGCGGGGACCTCGAGAACCGCTCCCGACACGTCGCGGACAGCGGCGGCGGTGCGATCGGCATTGACTTCGATGTCAGTCGCCGAGATCTGCATCAGCGCGTCGGAGAGCCCCGCGATCGGCGAGATGGTGGTGCCCGACACGAAACCGAAGGCGTCATCGGTGCGAACCAAGGGGTTGGCCGCCACCGCGGTGGAACGCACGTCCACACGCTGGGCCGTCAGCCGCTGCCCCCCCGGAAGCAGCATGTCCACGCTCGTGATCCCCGGAACGTCCAGGCTCGCCTCGAGCTGGGTCTGCATGCGGTTCAGCGCGGTCTGGTCGAGCGAGCGGGCGCCGTCCTGCAGGGTCACCTGCGCGACGTTGGACTGGCGCGGGACGGAGGTCAGCTCCAGTCGCGCACCGTCGGTGAACGCGCTCACGACCGCGCCGCGCAGCCAGGGCGCGGGCGCACCGTCGACGAGGCCCTGAGCGATGTTGGTGGCGGCGTAATACCGCGGGAACCACCGCCCGTCGGGCACCAGGTAGGTCCACGTCGGATCGAAGTACATCAGCGAGTAGTTCCCGAACACGGCCAGGAACTGGGCTTTGTCGAGCACGATCCCGTCGGGCGCCTGGGTGATCCGCCACTGCCCGTCGTCCTGCTGAGCGAGCTTGAAGGTCAGGGGAATGGGGCCGTTGTCGGATGCCGGGCTCATCTCCCCCGTGGCATCCACCGTCGCCACCGGCGAGACCGTCAGCACGATGTCGCCGGATGCGCTCTGCTGCAGGGTGCGCTGCCCGGACGCGTAGATCGTGACGCCGGCCTGCGGCTTCCAGGTGCCTTTGTAGCTGGGGGCGAGGAACTGCTGCGCCGTCTCCCAGTTGTTGGTGGGGCCGGTACCGGCCGCGATGAAGCCCTCGACGATCTGCTGGGGCGTGGCGTCCTTCACCGGCCCCTTCGGGATGAATGCGATGTCACCGGAGGTCCCGTCGTCCACGATCCGCACGCCCGGGTTGACCGGTCCGGAGGTCGGCAGCCCCGCGCACGCGGCGAGGGCCACCATGAGCGCCCCCGCGAGCACCGTGATGCTCGCCCGGCGCAGACGCCGAAGACTCATGAGCGTCCCCCCTTGTCGAATACGGTGATCGGCTGCGTCAAGCCGAGGTCGTCGAGCGAGACGCCGTCCTCGCCCGGGTCGAGGGCAACGGGTGACGAGCCGTCGATGGGCTGACCCTGCCGCGGCAGCGTCAGCACGAAGTTCGTGCCGCGGCCGAGATCCGACCAGACAGCCAGAGTGCCCCCGTGCAGCTTCGCATCGCCGAGCGCGATCGACAGCCCCAATCCCGTGCCGCCGATCGTGCGCTTGCGCGACGGGTCGGCGCGCCAGAAGCGGTCGAACACGCGCTCGGCGTCGGCGGCGCTCATGCCGAGTCCATAGTCACGGACACCGATCGCAACCGCCCGCTGGTTGCTGTCCACGGTGACGACGATGGGACGGCCCTCGCCGTGCTCGATGGCGTTGCCGAGCAGGTTGCGCACGACCCTGCGGACGCGGCGGGGATCCATATCGACCGGAGAGTAGCCTCCCGGAGCGACCAGGCGCACATCCGTCCCGTGCTGATCGGCCAACTGCTGCATCGAGGCGATGACGTCCTCGGCGAGATGCGCGAGGCTGGTCGGCTCATACTCCAGCTGCACCGACCCCGCGTCGTAGCGGCTGATCTCCAGCAGGTCGGTCAGAAGCGTCTCGAAGCGCTGCACCTGTGCATGCAGCAGCTCCGCGGCGCGGGCGGTGGTCGGATCGAAGGAGTCGCGCTGATCGTTGAGCATGTCGCTGGCCAGGCGGATCGTCGTCAGCGGTGTGCGCAGCTCATGGGAGACGTCGGAGACGAAGCGCTGCTGCACGAGCGAGAGCTCGGCGAGCTCCTTGATCTGGGATTCGATGCTGTCGGCCATCGCGTTGAACGAGCGGCCGAGGATCGCGAACTCGTCCTCACCCCGTACCGGCAGACGCACGGCGAGATCGCCGGCGGCGAGGGTCGCACTCGTTTCGGCGGCCTCGGCGATCGGGACGGTCACCGAGCGCAGCACGAAGGAGGAGATCGCGGCGATCAGGAGCACCAGCCCGGCACCGACGAGCCACAGCGTGATCTGGACGAACTGCAGGGTCTGCTGCTCCGGGGCGAAGTCGTAGGCGAAGTAGAACTCGTAGGCACCGACCTCGGGAAACTCGAGCTGCTGCCCGACGATGATCCCGGGCACCGTACTGCCGTCGGCTGCCGGCAGACCGACGGACTGCCACCAGCGCTTCTGGCTGTCACCTTGAACGGCGCCGCGCAGCCCGGGCGTGATCAATCCTGCGTTCAGCCCGCCGCGCTGGAAGTCCTGCGGGGCGATCGTCGACGGCTCATCCGAAATGCGGAACGCGGCGATCATGTCGGTGCCGGCTTGGCGGGCGATCGAGTCGGTCGCATTGTTCCAGAGCGACTGCAAGGCGGCGCCGTCGCCATCGATCTGCGCGGCGTTGAGTGTCTGCTGGGTGGACTGCGTGGCGCGCTGCACGGCTTCCTGCACCTGCTGGACGCGGGACTCGAAGAGATCGTTCTGGATCGCAAGCGCCATCGCGACGAAGGCGATGAGGATGGCGAGAGCCGTCGCACCGATCGTGATGACGAGCGTGCGAAAACGCAGCGACCGGGTCCAGGCGTACGCCACCCGGCGAGGCCAGCTGCGCCAATCTCGCCAGCCGGTCAACGTCGGCACGGTCGCCGTCTGCGGCGTCATGAGCGGCCGATCACACCACCGCGCCGGCGCGATAGCCGACGCCGCGCACCGTCATGACGATCCGCGGGTTGTCGGGATCGATCTCGACCTTCGCGCGCAGCCGCTGCACGTGCACATTCACGAGACGGGTGTCGGCCTTGTAGTGGTAGCCCCAGACCTGCTCGAGCAGCATTTCGCGCGAGAACACCTGCTGCGGTTTCGAGGCGAGCGCCACGAGCAACTCGAACTCCAGCGGGGTGAGCGCGATGACCTCGCTCCCCCGGCGCACCTCATGGGCGGCGACGTCGACGATGACGTCGCCGATGCGCAGATCGCCGCCGGTCGCCTCGGCGGCGGGACGAAGCCGCGTGCGGATCCGCGCCACGAGCTCTTTCGGGTTGAACGGCTTGACGATGTAGTCGTCGGCGCCCGACTCGAGCCCGCGGACGACGTCGGCCGTATCGGTGCGCGCGGTGAGCATGATGATCGGAACGCCCGATTCGGAGCGGATGCGCGTGCAGATCTCGATGCCGTCCATGCCGGGCAGCATCAGGTCCAAGAGCACGAGGTCGGGCCGCTCCTCCCGCCACATCTCGACGGCGGCGGTGCCGTCGGCGCAGAACAGCGGTTCGAAGCCCTCGGTGCGCAGCACGATACCGATCATCTCGGCGAGCGCGATGTCGTCGTCGACAACGAGGATGCGGGAAGTCATATGGCCTGATTCGTCCTTCGGGTGGGCCGGATGCCGCGGCGCGGCAGGGCGCAACAACACAGTATCCGACGTGTCGGGGTTGAGACCGCGTGCCGCGCAGGACGACGGCGGGGGCCCCTCCC
>NZ_JAUF01000013.1:0-5300 GCF_000585455.1 Microbacterium sp. MRS-1 | reverse complement strand
ATCAAACGAATGATGTTTGTGTGTGTTCTCGACCGTACATCGAGAACCACTCAGTGGACGCAAGCACCAAAACGGTGTGTTATCAAGTCATCGGCTTATTAGTACCGGTCAGCTTCACGTGTTGCCACGCTTCCACATCCGGCCTATCAACCCAGTAGTCTGGCTGGGAGCCTCTCACCCGAAGGTATGGAAATCTCATCTTGAGGCCGGCTTCCCGCTTAGATGCTTTCAGCGGTTATCCATCCCGAACGTAGCTAACCAGCGGTGCTCCTGGCGGAACAACTGGCACACCAGAGGTTCGTCCAACCCGGTCCTCTCGTACTAGGGTCAGATCCTCTCAAATTTCCTACGCGCGCAGCGGATAGGGACCGAACTGTCTCACGACGTTCTAAACCCAGCTCGCGTACCGCTTTAATGGGCGAACAGCCCAACCCTTGGGACCTACTCCAGCCCCAGGATGCGACGAGCCGACATCGAGGTGCCAAACCATGCCGTCGATATGGACTCTTGGGCAAGATCAGCCTGTTATCCCCGAGGTACCTTTTATCCGTTGAGCGACAGCGCTTCCACAAGCCACTGCCGGATCACTAGTCCCGACTTTCGTCCCTGCTCGACCTGTCAGTCTCACAGTCAAGCTCCCTTGTGCACTTACACTCGCCACCTGATTGCCAACCAGGTTGAGGGAACCTTTGGGCGCCTCCGTTACTTTTTGGGAGGCAACCGCCCCAGTTAAACTACCCACCAGGCACTGTCCCTGAACCGGATTACGGTTCGAAGTTAGATATCCAGAGTGACCAGAGTGGTATTTCAACAACGACTCCACGGTAACTAGCGTCACCGCTTCACAGTCTCCCACCTATCCTACACAAGCCACACCGAACACCAATACCAAGCTGTAGTAAAGGTCACGGGGTCTTTCCGTCCTGCTGCGCGTAACGAGCATCTTTACTCGTAGTGCAATTTCGCCGAGTTCGCGGTTGAGACAGTTGGGAAGTCGTTACGCCATTCGTGCAGGTCGGAACTTACCCGACAAGGAATTTCGCTACCTTAGGATGGTTATAGTTACCACCGCCGTTTACTGGGGCTTAAATTCTCAGCTTCGCCTTGCGGCTAACCGGTCCTCTTAACCTTCCAGCACCGGGCAGGCGTCAGTCCGTATACATCGTCTTGCGACTTGGCACGGACCTGTGTTTTTAATAAACAGTCGCTACCCACTAGTCTCTGCGGCCACCACACCCTTTTTGAGGCAAGCTCATATAAGCGGATGGCCCCCCTTCTCCCGAAGTTACGGGGGCATTTTGCCGAGTTCCTTAACCACGATTCTCTCGATCTCCTTGGTATTCTCTACCTGACCACCTGAGTCGGTTTGGGGTACGGGCAGCTAGAACCTCGCGTCGATGCTTTTCTTGGCAGCATAGGATCACCCACTTTTTATCCGCATCGTGTCTCAGCCGTAACGAGTCACGGATTTGCCTATGACTCGGCCTACGCACTTGCACCAGGACAACCATCGCCTGGCTTGGGCTACCTTCCTGCGTCACACCTGTTAATACGCTAACCGCACCAGCATGGGGTCATGCGCTAGCCCTGAAGCTCTCACCCCGAAGGGATCGATACGACAGGATTCGGGCACTTAGCACCACTGGATTAGCTTGGGCGGTTCTTCGCCGGTACGGGAATATCAACCCGTTGTCCATCGACTACGCCTGTCGGCCTCGCCTTAGGTCCCGACTTACCCAGGGAAGATTAGCTTGACCCTGGAACCCTTGGTCTTTCGGAGGACGTGTTTCTCACACGTCTTTCGCTACTCATGCCTGCATTCTCACTCGTGTAGCCTCCACGGCTGGTTCACACCGCCGCTTCGCTGGCCACACGACGCTCTCCTACCCATCAACACGGCTGGACCACGAAGGCCTACCAAAAATGTCAATGCCACAACTTCGGTGGCGTGCTTGAGCCCCGTTACATTGTCGGCGCGGAATCACTTGACCAGTGAGCTATTACGCACTCTTTCAAGGGTGGCTGCTTCTAAGCCAACCTCCTGGTTGTCAAGGCAACTCCACATCCTTTCCCACTTAGCACGCGCTTTGGGACCTTAGTTGGTGGTCTGGGTTGTTTCCCTCTCGACTATGAAGCTTATCCCCCACAGTCTCACTGCTGCGCTCTCACTTACCGGCATTCGGAGTTTGGCTGACGTCAGTAACCTTGTAGGGCCCATCGGCCATCCAGTAGCTCTACCTCCGGCAAGAAACACGCAACGCTGCACCTAAATGCATTTCGGAGAGAACCAGCTATCACGAAGTTTGATTGGCCTTTCACCCCTATCCACAGCTCATCCCCTCAGTTTTCAACCTAAGTGGGTTCGGCCCTCCACGACGTCTTACCGTCGCTTCAGCCTGGCCATGGATAGATCACTTCGCTTCGGGTCTAGGACACGCGACTGAATCGCCCTATTCAGACTCGCTTTCGCTACGGCTACCCCACACGGGTTAACCTCGCCACGTATCGCTAACTCGCAGGCTCATTCTTCAAAAGGCACGCTGTCACCCCTACTAAGGAGGCTCCAACGGTTTGTAAGCAAACGGTTTCAGGTACTATTTCACTCCCCTCCCGGGGTACTTTTCACCTTTCCCTCACGGTACTTGTCCGCTATCGGTCATCTGGGAGTATTTAGGCTTATCAGGTGGTCCTGACAGATTCACACGGGATTTCTCGGGCCCCGTGCTACTTGGGATACTCTTCGCGCCAAGAGAAGCATTTCGACTACGGGGTTCGCACCCTCTATGACCCGCCTTTCAATGCGGTTCGTCTATACCTTCTTGTAACGCCGACACATCGGCAGACATGTCTGAAAAGTCCCACAACCCCCAACGTGCAACGCCTGCCGGCTCTCACACACGCTAGGTTTAGCCTGTTCCGGTTTCGCTCGCCACTACTAACGGAATCGCGGTTGCTTTCTCTTCCTGTGGGTACTGAGATGTTTCACTTCCCCACGTTCCCTCTACCCGCCCTATATATTCAGGCGGGAGTCACCAGGTACGCACGCGCCCTGGCGGGGTTTCCCCATTCGGACACCCTCGGATCAAAACTTGCTTATCAGTTCCCCGAGGCTTATCGCAGATTGCTACGTCCTTCTTCGGCTCCAGATGCCAAGGCATCCACCGTTTGCTCTTAAAGACTTGAAATCACATGAGTTCGAATCGTCAATCAAAATTGACTAATGATCTTTAAGATCATCTTCACGAGATGAAAAATCATCTCGAAGATGCTCGCGTCCACTGTGTAGTTCTCAAAGTACGGGCGGTACCCTCCCCGCACCAGCACCAGCCGGCAACAGAAAGAGTCCTGAGGTTCGTCTGCTCCCCATCCGAAGATGAAAGCGCATCCGGTCCCTCAGGACCCAACAGCGTGCATGTGCCGACTCACTCACCCCCAGCTTTCCCAACCCGAAGGCCGTACTCACCAGAGACTCAATCCCCGACACCCCATCAAATGTTCCACCCATGAGCTCCCTGCAGAGACATTCGCTCTGATCAGGGCTCTGTCACTCCGAAGAGCGCAGTGCTCCTTAGAAAGGAGGTGATCCAGCCGCACCTTCCGGTACGGCTACCTTGTTACGACTTAGTCCTAATTACCGATCCCACCTTCGACGGCTCCCTCCACAAGGGTTGGGCCACCGGCTTCAGGTGTTACCGACTTTCATGACTTGACGGGCGGTGTGTACAAGACCCGGGAACGTATTCACCGCAGCGTTGCTGATCTGCGATTACTAGCGACTCCGACTTCATGAGGTCGAGTTGCAGACCTCAATCCGAACTGGGACCGGCTTTTTGGGATTCGCTCCACCTTACGGTATTGCAGCCCTTTGTACCGGCCATTGTAGCATGCGTGAAGCCCAAGACATAAGGGGCATGATGATTTGACGTCATCCCCACCTTCCTCCGAGTTGACCCCGGCAGTATCCCATGAGTTCCCACCATTACGTGCTGGCAACATAGAACGAGGGTTGCGCTCGTTGCGGGACTTAACCCAACATCTCACGACACGAGCTGACGACAACCATGCACCACCTGTTTACGAGTGTCCAAAGAGTTCTACATTTCTGCAGCGTTCTCGTATATGTCAAGCCTTGGTAAGGTTCTTCGCGTTGCATCGAATTAATCCGCATGCTCCGCCGCTTGTGCGGGTCCCCGTCAATTCCTTTGAGTTTTAGCCTTGCGGCCGTACTCCCCAGGCGGGGAACTTAATGCGTTAGCTGCGTCACGGAATCCGTGGAATGGACCCCACAACTAGTTCCCAACGTTTACGGGGTGGACTACCAGGGTATCTAAGCCTGTTTGCTCCCCACCCTTTCGCTCCTCAGCGTCAGTTACGGCCCAGAGATCTGCCTTCGCCATCGGTGTTCCTCCTGATATCTGCGCATTCCACCGCTACACCAGGAATTCCAATCTCCCCTACCGCACTCTAGTCTGCCCGTACCCACTGCAGACCCGAGGTTGAGCCTCGGGATTTCACAGCAGACGCGACAAACCGCCTACGAGCTCTTTACGCCCAATAATTCCGGATAACGCTTGCGCCCTACGTATTACCGCGGCTGCTGGCACGTAGTTAGCCGGCGCTTTTTCTGCAGGTACCGTCACTTTCGCTTCTTCCCTGCTAAAAGAGGTTTACAACCCGAAGGCCGTCATCCCTCACGCGGCGTTGCTGCATCAGGCTTGCGCCCATTGTGCAATATTCCCCACTGCTGCCTCCCGTAGGAGTCTGGGCCGTGTCTCAGTCCCAGTGTGGCCGGTCACCCTCTCAGGCCGGCTACCCGTCGACGCCTTGGTGAGCCATTACCTCACCAACAAGCTGATAGGCCGCGAGCTCATCCCTGACCAAAAAATCTTTCCAACCGTTGAAGATGCCTCCACGGTTCATATCCAGTATTAGACGCCGTTTCCAGCGCTTATCCCAGAGTCAGGGGCAGATTGCTCACGTGTTACTCACCCGTTCGCCACTGATCCACCCAGCAAGCTGGGCTTCACCGTTCGACTTGCATGTGTTAAGCACGCCGCCAGCGTTCATCCTGAGCCAGGATCAAACTCTCCAAAAAGAAAAAATGCATACACCATCGGGAAAACGACAATGCAGCGAGTTCGAAACTGACCAAAAGGATGCCATCACTGACAATCCATAATGCCGACACCAAAATGCCGGACTTGATCCAAAGGAATCTCACCCCACCAAAAGGCAGGGACGAGGTAATTTGGCATTTGACAAGTGCACGCTGTTGAGTTCTCAAGGATCGGACGCTCCCG